>NZ_JBHWLY010000032.1:0-67009 GCF_042730435.1 Nocardioides sp. NPDC059952
GGGGGTAATAGGGCGGGGACCCAAAACCACCCCCCACTATTTTTTTACAACCTTGTTATAACCCCCCTCCGCTGGGGTCCCCCCCCGCGCGCCCCGCCCCGCCGTTGGGGGCGCCCCCGGGCCAGTGGTCGGCACGCCGTTGTGCCTCGGCCTGTGGGCCTCAGACCATCAGCTGCCGGTCCGTCGGGCGGATCGGCGCGGGCAGGTTGGTCGAGCCGGTGAGGAAGGTGTCGACGGCGGCCGCGGCGGCGCGGCCCTCGGCGATCGCCCACACGATCAGCGACTGTCCGCGACCCGCGTCGCCGGCGACGTACACGCCGGGGACGGAGGTGGCGAAGGAGTCGTCGCGGGCGACGTTGCCACGAGCGTCGTACTCCACACCCAGCTGGGTGAGGAGGCCGTCCTTCTCCGGGCCGGTGAAGCCCATCGCCAGGAGCACGAGGTCGGCGGGGATCTCCTTCTCGGTCCCCTCCTTCTCGGTCAGCTTGCCGTCGATGAACTCGACCTCGACGAGCTTCAGAGCGCGTACGCGGCCGTCCTCGGTGCCGAGGAACTCCTTGGTGGAGACGGCGTAGACGCGCTCGCCACCCTCCTCGTGCGCGGAGGCGACCCGGTAGGTCATCGGGTAGGTCGGCCACGGCTGAGCGTCGGGGCGCTCCTCCGGCGGACGCGGCATGATCTCGAGCTGGGTGATCGACTCTGCGCCCTGGCGGATGGCGGTGCCGAGGCAGTCGGCGCCGGTGTCACCGCCACCGATGATGACCACGTGCTTGCCCTCGGCCAGGATCTGGTCCTCCACGGCCTCGCCGATCGAGGACCGGTTGGACTGGGGCAGGTACTCCATCGCCTGGTGGATCCCGGCGAGCTCGCGCCCGGGGACCGGGAGGTCGCGGCCGACGGTCGAGCCGTTGGCCAGCACGATGGCGTCGTAGCGGTCCCGGAGCTGCGCGCCGGTGATGTCGGTGCCGGCGTCGACGCCCGGGCGGAAGACCGTGCCCTCGCGGCGCATCTGCGCCAGGCGCTGGTCGACCTGCGACTTCTCCATCTTGAACTCGGGGATGCCGTAGCGAAGCAGCCCGCCGATCTTGTCAGCCCGCTCGTAGACGGCCACGGTGTGGCCCGAGCGGGTGAGCTGCTGGGCGGCGGCCAGGCCCGCAGGGCCGGAGCCGATGACGGCGACCGCCTTGCCGGAGAGCCACTCGGGCGGCTGCGGCTTGACGTGGCCCGCGTCCCAGGCCTTGTCGATGATCGCGACCTCGATGTTCTTGATGGTCACCGCGGGCTGGTTGATGCCCAGCACGCAGGCGGACTCGCACGGAGCCGGGCAGAGGCGACCGGTGAACTCGGGGAAGTTGTTGGTCGCGTGCAGGCGCTCTGAGGCACCCTCCCAGTCGTTGCGCCAGACCAGGTCGTTCCACTCGGGGATGATGTTGCCGAGCGGACAACCCTGGTGGCAGAACGGGATGCCGCAGTCCATGCAGCGCGAGGCCTGGGTGTTGATGATCGGCAGCAGAGCCTTGCCGATCTTGCCCGGGTAGACCTCGTGCCAGTCCTTGACACGCTCGTCGACAGGACGACGGGTCGCGACCTCGCGCCCGTTCTTCAGGAAACCCTTCGGGTCAGCCATGGAGGACCTCCATAATCCGCGCGGCAGCCTCGTCCTCGTTGAGACCCTCCTCGAGGGCCTCCTCCTGGGCTTCGAGCACGCGCTTGTAGTCACTGGGCATGACCTGCGTGAAGCGGGTCAGTGAGTTCGGCCAGTCGGCCAGGAGCGCCTCGGCGACGGCCGAGCCGGTCTCCTCGAGATGGTCGCGGACGAGCTGCTCGAGCTCGGCGGCGTACTTCTCGTCCACCGGGGTGGCGTCGTCCAGCTCGCTGTTGAGGCGCTGCTCCTCGAAGTCGAGGACCCAGGCGACCCCACCGGACATGCCGGCTGCGAAGTTGCGCCCGGTCGGGCCGAGCACGACGACACGCCCGCCGGTCATGTATTCGCAACCGTGGTCGCCGACACCCTCGGTGACGATGCTGGCACCCGAGTTGCGGACCGCGGCCCGCTCCCCCACGCCACCGCGGATGTGGATCCGCCCGCTGGTGGCGCCGTAGGCGAGCGTGTTGCCGGCGATGATGTGCTCCTCGGCCCGGAACCCGGCCGTACGCTCCGGGCGGATGACCACCCGGCCGCCGGAGAGACCCTTGCCGACGTAGTCGTTGGCGTCGCCCTCCAGGCGCTGCGTCAGGCCGCGCGGGATGAACGCGCCGAAGGACTGGCCCGCCGACCCGGTGAAGGTGATGTCGATCGTGCCCTCGGGCAGACCCTCACCGCGGTAGCGCTTGGTGATCTCGTGACCGAGGATCGTGCCGACGGTGCGGTTGACGTTGCGGATCGGCAGCTGGGCGCGTACGGGCTCGCCGCGCTCGAGCGCCGGGGCCGCGAGCGGCACCAGCTCGTTGATGTCCAGGGACTTCTCCAGACCGTGGTCCTGGCCCTTGGTGTTGAAGAGGGCCTGGTCGGAGAACTGCTGCGGCGACTCCACGCGGGTGAAGATCGGCGACAGGTCGAGCCCGGAGGCCTTCCAGTGGTCGATCGCGTCACGGGCGTCGAGCGCCTCGGCGTGGCCGACGGCCTCGTCGATGCTCCGGAAGCCGAGCTCGGCGAGGAGCTCGCGGACCTCCTCGGCGATGTAGCGCATGAAGTTGACGACGTACTCCGCCTTGCCGGTGAACCGCTCGCGCAGGACCGGGTTCTGGGTGGCGACGCCGACCGGGCAGGTGTCGAGGTGGCAGACCCGCATCATCACGCAGCCGGAGACGACCAGCGGCGCGGTGGCGAAGCCGAACTCCTCCGCACCGAGCAGCGCGGCGATGACCACGTCACGGCCGGTCTTGAGCTGACCGTCGGTCTGCACCACGATCCGGTCGCGCAGGCCGTTGAGGAGCAGCGTCTGCTGCGCCTCGGCGAGGCCGAGCTCCCAGGGACCGCCGGCGTGCTTGAGCGAGGTCAGCGGGGAGGCACCGGTGCCACCGTCGTGACCGGAGATCAGGACCACGTCCGCGTGGGCCTTGGAGACACCCGCGGCGACGGTGCCGACGCCGACCTCGGCCACGAGCTTCACGTGGACACGAGCGCTCGGGTTGGCGTTCTTGAGGTCGTGGATCAGCTGAGCCAGGTCCTCGATGGAGTAGATGTCGTGGTGCGGCGGCGGGGAGATGAGGCCCACGCCCGGCGTCGAGTGACGCGTCTTGGCCACCCACGGGTAGACCTTGTGGCCGGGCAGCTGGCCACCCTCACCGGGCTTGGCGCCCTGAGCCATCTTGATCTGGATGTCGTCGGCGTTGGTCAGATACTCGCTGGTGACACCGAAGCGTCCCGAGGCCACCTGCTTGATCGACGAGCGACGCTTCGGGTCGTAGAGACGATCCGGGTCCTCACCGCCCTCACCGGTGTTGGACTTGCCGCCGAGCATGTTCATCGCGACGGCGAGCGTCTCGTGAGCCTCCTTGGAGATCGAGCCGTACGACATCGCGCCGGTCGAGAAGCGCTTGACGATCGCCTCGACGGGCTCGACCTCGTCGATCGAGATCTTCTGGCGGCCCAGCTCCTCGGCGCCCTTGAGCTTGAAGAGTCCGCGCAGGGTCATCAGTCGCTCGGACTGCTCGTTGACGCGGTCGGTGTACTGCTTGAAGACGTCGTAGCGGCCGCTGCGGGTGGCGTGCTGGAGCCGGAAGACCGTCTCCGGGTCGAACAGGTGCGGCTCACCCTCGCGGCGCCACTGGTACTCGCCACCGATGGGCAGCGCACGGTGGGCGTTGGCGACGCCGTCACGCGGGTACGCCGTGGCGTGCCGCTTCGCGACCTCCTCGGCGATCACGTCGAGGCCGATGCCGCCGAGCTTGGAGGTGGTGCCGGTGAAGTAGCGCTCCACGACCTCCTTCGACAGGCCGACAGCCTCGAAGATCTGCGCGCCGGTGTAGGAGGCGACCGTGGAGACGCCGATCTTCGACATCACCTTGAGGACACCCTTGCCGAGCGCCTTGATCGTGTTGGCCATCGCCTTCTCGGCATCGGCCTTCACGTAGTAGCCCTCGTAGGCGAGGTCCTCGACGGACTCGACCGCCAGGTAGGGGTTGACCGCGGCTGCGCCGTAGCCGATCAGCAGCGCGACGTGGTGGACCTCGCGTACGTCGCCGGCCTCGATCAGCAGGCCGACCTGCGAGCGGGTGCGCTCCCGGACCAGGTGGTGGTGGACGGCGCCGGTCAGGAGCAGCGACGGGATCGGCGCCATCTCCTGGGTGGAGTGACGGTCGGAGAGGACGATGATGCGGGCACCGTCCTCGATCGCCTGGGAGACCTCGGCGGAGATCTCGTCCAGACGCGACTGCAGCGCCTCGGCCCCGCCGTCGACCTCGTAGAGGCCGCGGACGATGTGGACCTGGAAGCCGGGCATGTCGCCGTCACGGTTGATGTGACGGATCTTGGCCAGGTCGTCGTTGGAGATCACCGGGAACGGGAGCACGATCTGGCGACACGAGGCCGGACCCGGGTTGAGCAGGTTGGACTCGGCGCCGATGGTGCCGTTGAGGCTGGTGACGAGCTCCTCGCGGATCGCGTCCAGCGGCGGGTTGGTGACCTGCGCGAAGAGCTGGGCGAAGTAGTCGAACAGCATCCGCGGCTTGTCGCTCAGCGCCGCGATCGGGCTGTCGGTGCCCATCGAGCCGATCGGCTCGGCGCCGGTGTTGGCCATCGGCGCGAGCAGGATCCGGAGCTCCTCCTCGGTGTAGCCGAAGACCTGCTGGCGGCGGGTCACGCTCGCGTGGGTGTGGACGATGTGCTCGCGCTCGGGGATGTCCTCGAGGCGTACGAGACCGGCGTGGAGCCACTCGTCGTAGGGGTGCTCGGCAGCGAGCTCGGACTTGATCTCGTCGTCCTCGATGATGCGGTGCTCGGCGGTGTCGACGAGGAACATCTTGCCCGGCTGGACGCGGCCCTTGCGGACCACGGTGGCGGGGTCGATGTCGTCGAGCACGCCGGCCTCGGAGCCGAGCACGACCAGGCCGTCCTCGGTGACCCAGTAGCGGGAGGGGCGCAGACCGTTGCGGTCGAGGACCGCGCCGATCTGGGTGCCGTCGGTGAACACGACGCTCGCCGGACCGTCCCAGGGCTCCATCAGCGAGGAGTGGAACTCGTAGAACGCCTTGCGGGCGGAGTCCATCTCCTCGTGCTTCTCCCACGCCTCCGGGATCATCATCAACATGGCGTGCGGCAGGCTGCGGCCGGCCAGGTGGAGCAGCTCGAGCACCTCGTCGAAGGAGGCCGAGTCGGAGGCACCCTCGGTGCAGATCGGGTAGAGCCGCTCGAGGTCACCGGGGATCAGCTCGGACTCGAGCAGCGCCTCGCGCGCCTTCATCCAGTTGCGGTTGCCCATGACCGTGTTGATCTCGCCGTTGTGGGCGATGAACCGGAACGGGTGGCTCAGCGGCCAGCTCGGGAACGTGTTGGTCGAGAACCGGCTGTGCACGACGGCGATCGCGGAGGCGACCCGCTCGTCGACCAGGTCGGGGAACACGTCGGCCAGCTGGGGCGTGGTGAGCATGCCCTTGTAGACGATGGTGCGGCTCGACAGCGACGGGAAGTAGACGTCGGTCTCCTTCTCCGCGCGCTTGCGCAGGCAGAAGGCGAGCCGCTCCAGGGCCAGGCCCGTGACGCGCTGCTTGGCGCCGGCGACGAAGAGCTGACGGAAGGTCGGCATGACCGCCTTGGCGGTGGCGCCGAGGGAGTCGGGGTTGACCGGTACGTCACGCCAACCGAGGACGTCGAGGCCCTCCTCGGTCGCGATGTCCTCGACCAGCTTGATGGTGCGCTCGACCTGGTCGACATCGCCCGGGATGAAGGCGGTGCCGACGGCGTAGGCACGCTCCGCCGGGAGGTCGAAGTCGACGACCTCACGCAGGAAGGCGTCGGGGACCTGGAGCAGGATCCCGGCGCCGTCGCCAGAGTTGGTCTCGGCGCCGGCGGCGCCGCGGTGGTCGAGATTCACCAGGGCACGGATGCCCTGCTTCACGATGTCGTGGCTGGCGACGCCGGTCAGTGTTGCAACCATGGCGACGCCGCAGGCGTCCTTCTCGAACCGAGGGTCGTAGAGGCCCTGGGGGGATGGATACGAGTGCTCGTACGGCACCGGGATCTCCCGTCTGTCCGGGCTCAGGCACGCACCGACCGACGCAGCCCAATAGCCCCGGATTTCCGACTCTGCTTCGAGTCGGGTCCGGAGTGAGGGATGTCTGCGACGAGTGCGCGCGCCCTTGCGGGGATGAAACTGGCAATCTGCAGGGGACAGCGTTGGCCCGCGCGAGTGCGGCTAGGTTACCACTGTGTCACGCGTAGGTTGCGAACGAGGGTCGATCGGCGGACACCCTCCCGCCGGGCGCTACGTTGCACCCAATTTCTGCGTCTGATCAGGCCTTTGTCGAGGATTCCTCGTCGTCGGTCCCGTTGTCGGCTGCATCGCCGTCAGTGTCGCTCGCGGGGTCGTTCTCGGTGTCGATCTCAGTGTCGTCGTCGACGTCGTTCGCCGGGGCCTTGGCAGGATCGCTGTAGACCTCCTCCTCGACACTACCCCGGCCGGTGACGGTGGCGTACGTCCACCACGCTGCTGCCAGGACGAACAGGATGATCGACATCCACTCGCTCCAGCGCAGGCCGAGCACGTTGACCAGCTGCACGTTGTCGATGCGCAGGGTCTCGATCATGCCGCGGCCGAGGCAGTAGGCCATCACGTAGAGCGCGACCACTCGGCCGCCACCCAGACGCAGCTTCTTCTGCAGGTAGACGATCACGAAGAAGGCGAGGATGTCCCAGCAGAACTCGTAGAGGAACGTCGGGTGGAACGTGGTGCCGACCGGGAACTGGCTGGGACCGTCGGGGAAGCGCGACGGGTCGATCTCCAGACCCCAGGGCAGGTCGGTGGGCCTGCCGAAGAGCTCCTGGTTGAACCAGTTGCCCCAGCGGCCGATGCCCATCGCGAGCAGGCAGGTCGGGGCGATCGTGTCGAGCAGCGGGATGATCTTGATGCCCTTGGTCTTCGCGCCGATGATCGCACCCACGGCACCGAGCGCGATCGCGCCCCATACACCGAGCCCGCCGCGCCAGATGTAGAGCGCCTCGATCGGGCTGCCCCCGTCGCCGAAGTAGAGCTGCCAGTCGGTCATGACGTGGTAGATCCGGCCGCCGACCAGACCGAACGGCACCGCCCACAGCGCGATGTCCTGGATGTCACCGGCGCGGCCGCCGCGGGCCTGCCAGCGCCGCTCGGAGACCCAGACGGCGACGATGATGCCGAGGATGATCGCGAAGGCGTAGCCGCGCAACGGGACCGGCCCGAGCCAGAGCACGCCTTCGGCCGGGCTGGGGATGGACATCGGGAGCATCATGCGGCGGTTTCTTCCTCAAGAAGGTGATGGATGTCGTCGGCGAACTGCTTCGGCGAGGTGTTCATCGACCACACGACCCTCGCCTCTCCCCCGGTGACTGCGGAGACGTGGGTGTCGTGGACTCCGAGATCGTAGCCCCCACTGGGTAGCCGGTCGGCCTCCCCTATGTAGAGCCGCATGGACTCGGCCAGGGTGACGATGTCCTTCAGGTCACCGGTGAGCCCGATGAAGTCCTTGCCGTAGCGGTCCAGATACTTGCGCAGGACCTGCTGGGAGTCACGCGCGGGGTCGGTGGTGACGAAGACGACCTCGACCTTGTCCCGGTCCGCCTCGTCGAGGCGGGTCAGCGCCGCGGTCAGGCTCGACATCACCAGCGGGCACTCGTCAGGGCAGCTGGTGTAGCCGTAGAACACCAGCGTCAGCGGCCGGTCCACGTCGGTGGCCAACGAGAACGGCTCGCCCTCGGTGTCGGTCAGCGCGGTCTCGGAGAGCTGGTAGGGGGTGTGCTCCTGGCCGGTCATCGCGGAGGCCGGCGCCTGGCCGGTGCCGGCAGCACCGCAGCCGGTGAGCACTCCGACGAGGACGAGCAGGACGGGAAGAGCCAGGAACCTCAACGCGAGCGGACTCCCGCGGCCAGGTCCTCGGTCAGGCTCGCCAGCGCCTTGAGCGCCGCCTGCTCGTCGGAGCGGTTGTCCAGCAGCGTACGCACGAAGGCGGAGCCGACGATGACACCGTCGGCGTACGCGGCCATCTCGGCCGCCTGGGCGCCGTTGCTGACCCCGAGCCCGACGCCGATCGGCAGGTCCGTGGTCGCCTTCGTCCTGGCGACGAGGGGCGCGGCCAGGTCTGAGGTCTTGGCGCGGGCGCCGGTGACGCCCATGACCGCGGTGGCGTAGACGAAGCCGCGGCAGGCGGCCGTGGTCATCGCGATCCGCTCGTCGGTGCTGCTCGGCGCGACCAGGAAGACCTTGTCGAGGTCACGGGCGTCGGCGGCCTCGACCCACTCCTGGGCGAAGTCGGGGGTGATGTCGGGCGTGATCAGCCCTGCGCCGCCCGCGTCGTGCAGCTGCTGGGCGAAACGGTCCACGCCACGGCGCTCGATCGGGTTCCAGCTGGTCATCACCAGGGTCGGCACCCCGGTCGCGGCCACGGCCTCGACGACGCGGAAGACGTCGTCGACACGTACGCCGCCGTCGAGCGCCTGCTGCACGGCGTCCTGGATCGTGGGGCCGTCCATGACCGGGTCGGAGTAGGGCAGCCCGATCTCGATGATGTCGCAGCCGGCCTCGACCATCGTCGTCAGCGCCTCGATCGAGCCCTCGACCGTGGGAAAGCCCGCCGGGAGGTAGCCGATCAGGGCCGCGCGGCCCTCGGCCTTCGCCTTCTCGAACGCTACCGACGTACTCACTGTGCTTCTCCCTGCTTGCTGTCGCCGAGACCGAAGTAGTCGATGGCGGTGCCCATGTCCTTGTCGCCGCGACCGGACAGGTTGATCAGGATCGTGGCGCCCTCGCCGTGACGCTCCTTGACCTCGGGCGCGATCTTGATGGCGCCGGCGATCGCGTGGGCCGACTCGATCGCCGGGATGATGCCCTCGCTGCGCGAGAGGAGCGCGAAGGCGTCCATCGCCTCCTTGTCGGTGATCGAGGTGTAGGAGGCGCGGCCGGACTTGGCCAGCCAGGCGTGCTGCGGTCCGACCCCGGGGTAGTCGAGACCGGCGGAGATCGAGTGGGACTCGATGGTCTGGCCGTCCTCGTCCTGGAGCACATAGGTGCGGGCGCCGTGGAGCACGCCCGGGTCGTTGGCCTGGATGGTGGCGGCGTGGCGACCGGTCTCGAAGCCGTCTCCCCCGGCCTCGAAGCCGTGGATCTCGACGTCCTTGTCGTCCAGGAACGCGGTGAAGAGGCCGATGGCGTTGGAGCCACCGCCGACCGCGGCCATGACCGCGTTCGGGAGACCGCCGAACTGCTCGATCGCCTGCGCCCGGGCCTCGTCGCCGATGCCGCGCACGATGTCCCGGACCAGGGTCGGGAAGGGGTGCGGCCCGGCGGCGGTGCCGAACAGGTAGGCGGTGTGGTCGACGCTGGCGACCCAGTCGCGCAGCGCCTCGTTGATCGCGTCCTTGAGGGTGCCGCTGCCCGACGGCACCGGGACGACCTCGGCACCGAGCAGCCGCATCCGGGCCACGTTGAGCGCCTGGCGGTCGGTGTCGACCTTGCCCATGTAGACGGTGCAGTCGAGACCGAAGTAGGCGGCCGCGGTCGCGGAGGCGACCCCGTGCTGGCCGGCGCCGGTCTCGGCGATCACCCGGGTCTTGCCCATCCGCTTGGTCAGCAGGGCCTGGCCGAGGACGTTGCGGATCTTGTGGGCGCCGGTGTGGTTGAGGTCCT
This sequence comes from Nocardioides sp. NPDC059952, assembly GCF_042730435.1. Taxonomy (NCBI): domain Bacteria; kingdom Bacillati; phylum Actinomycetota; class Actinomycetes; order Propionibacteriales; family Nocardioidaceae; genus Nocardioides; species Nocardioides sp. NPDC059952. The sequence continues at coordinate 9,819 of NZ_JBHWLY010000032.1, forward strand.
CGCGCTTGAGGAGGACCCGGAGGCCGAGCTGCTCGGAGAGCCTCGTGGCGTGGTAGAGCGGGCTCGGCAGGTTGGCGTAGTCACGCAGGATCGCGTCGAACTCGGCCACGAACTCCGGGTCGGCCTTCGCCTTCTGCCAGGCGTCGTCGAGCTCGATGAGCGCCTTCATCAGCGCCTCGGGCATGAAGCGGCCGCCGAATCCCTCGGCCTCGCCGCCGAACCAGCCGAACTCGTCGGCGTCGTAGCTCGTCGTCTCGTGGATGTGAGTTGTCATGGCTGGTCCTAGCCTTGGATTCCGGTGAACTCGGCGACCGTGCCTTGCGGGTCGCCATGCTTGACCAGCGCCTCGCCGACCAGGACCGCGCGGGCCCCTTCAGAGACGTGGCGCTTGACGTCGGTGGCGGTGAAGATGCCCGACTCGGCGACCTTCACCCGGTCCTCGGGGATGAGCGGCGCGAGCCGTCCGAAGACGTCCTGGTCGATCTCCAGGGTCTTCAGGTTGCGGGCGTTGACGCCGATCAGCTCGGCACCGAGGTCGACCGCCCGGGTGACCTCGGCCTCGTCGTGGGTCTCGACCAGCACCGTCAGCCCGAGCTCACGAGCCTGGTCGTAGAGGCTGCGCAGCGTGTCGTCGTCCAGCGCGGCCACGATCAGCAGCGCCAGGTCGGCGCCGGCTGCCCGGGCCTCCAGCAGCTGGTAGGGCTCGACGATGAAGTCCTTGCGCAGGATCGGGGTGTCGACGGCTGCCCGGACCGCGACCAGGTCGGCGAGCGACCCGCCGAAGCGGCGTTCCTCGGTGAGCACCGAGATCGCGGCGGCACCGCCGGCGGCGTACTTCTGGGCCAGCTCGGCCGGGTCCGGGATGTCGGCCAGAGCACCCTTGGAGGGGCTCTTCCGCTTCACCTCGGCGATCACGCTGCTGCCCGGCGCACGGAAGTGCGGCATCGGGTCGCGAGGCGCGTCGACGTCGGCGAGCCGGGCCCGCAGATCCGCCTCGGACACCGTCGCCTGGCGCTGCGCCAGGTCCAGACGTACGCCGTCGATGATCTTTTCGAGCACCGACATGTTTAAACCTCTCGTTTCCGGGTATGACCCACGTGCAAAGCCTCTCACCCGAACCGTGACACGCCCGATTTGGCGCCACAGTGCGGGCGGGAAACGTTAAGTTTCTCCCATCTCAACCCAACTCGCCTGACTTTGGAGGTCAGACACATGAGCTACGGAACTCCGCCGCCGCCGCCCCCGTACGGTTCGCCGGCACCCGGGCAGCCCGGCCAGCCTGCGGGCAACAACAAGAAGGCGATCTGGGCACTTGTCCTCGGCATTCTCGGTTGTGTCTGCTGTGGTTTCTTCGCCGGTATCCCGGCGATCATCCTCGGCAAGATGGCCCAGAACGAGATCGACGCCTCCGGCGGAGCGCAGAGCGGGCGTGGCATGGCCACCGCCGGTTTCATCCTCGGCATCGTCGCCGTCGTCCTCGGCATCATCGGGGTCATCTTGAACCTCTCCGGTGCTCTCGACTTCAGCACCAGCACCACCACTTACTGAGCCCGGCTCAGGAATCAGCGAGGCCCCCGGCGGATCCGCCGGGGGCCTCGCTGTCTGTCAGGCTCAGTGTGACTCGACGTTGAAGCCGAGCTTGGAGAGCACGATGAAGAGCAGGCCGCCCACGACGGTGACGGCGACGCCGATCCAGAAGACGAACCAGCTGATCGGGTCGAGCATCATGGCGACGCTGCCGATCAGGAAGCCGAGGAGGCCGACCGCGACTGCGATCCAGGCTGCCGGGGTGTTGCCGTGGCTGGCGGACATGCGATGCTCCTCTACGAGTTCACTTTGCTTGGCTGCAGTGTATTCATTGATCGCCCGTTGTCGGGTCCCGACCCTCGTCCAACGACTTCCAGACATCGATCGTGGACTGCTCCTCCAGCGGCTTCTGCTCCGGCTTCGCGGCCGCCGGGGCGTCGTACCTGCGGCCCATCTCGGGCCACGAAGGAGCAAGGCGTACGGCCGCGACAGCCGCCGCGACGGTCAGGACCGCGCCGAGGAGCGCGAGGTAGGGCCAGGGGGTGGTGGCGTGCTCGGTCTCGCCCCACACGACCTCGGAGTCGATCGCCCGGCCGAGCGCGTCGATCCCGGCATGGCCGAAGAAGGTGACGATCACGCCGATCCCGGCCAGGCCCGCGAGGGCGGCCACCAGGCGGCGTACGAGGCCACGGGTGACCAGGACCACGCCCCAGGCGGCGAGGGCGACCAGAGCCAGGCCGGTGGTGGCCGGGGAGTCGTTGAGGTCGGCCGGCATCTGGGCCGGGGCGGTGACCTCGACCCACTCGTTGGATCCTGCCCAGGCGGCCAGGGCCGCGCCGATCAGTCCGGTGGTGACGGTCGGGCCGAAGGACGCCTTCACGAGATCAGGCCGGACGAGATCAGGCCGGCGTCGAAGCAGGTGTGGTCGCCGGTGTGGCAGGCCGGGCCCTCCTGGTCGACCTTGAGCAGGATCGTGTCGCCGTCGCAGTCCAGGCGGACCTCCTTGACGTACTGCCGGTGGCCGGAGGTCTCCCCCTTGACCCAGTACTCCTGCCTGCTGCGGGACCAGTAGGTCGCCCGGCCCGTCGCGAGCGTGCGCGCCAGGGCCTCGTCGTCCATGTAGCCGAGCATCAGCACCTCGCCGGTGTCATGCTGCTGCGCCACCGCGGGCACCAGCCCGTCGGGGTTGCGCTTGAGCCGGTCTGCGATGGCGGGGTCCAGTCCCTCGCTCGTGGGTCCAGTAGTCACGGCTCCAGTATCCCGCTGGGCAACAGTACGGACACAACCGGCATGTCGCGGCGTTATTCCGGGGCCGCGGAAGCACCGGGCTGGCACACTCACCCGGTCATCTGGGCCGGTCTCGGTAAGGCCCTGTCAGCCGACCCTCCGGGTCGACTATTCAAACTGGAGAACACCCCACCATGGCTAACCCCACCCCGCAGCCGGCACCGGCGAAGCAGACCGACACCGGCGCCCTCGTGATCGGCATCCTGGTCACGATCTTCTGCTGCCTGCCCTTCGGCATCGTCTCGATCGTCAAGGCCGTCCAGGGTGACGCCGAGGGCGCCAAGAAGTGGGGCATCATCGGCGCCGTCACCGGCGTCGTCGTGATCGTCCTCTACATCATCGCCTCGGTCGTCCTCGGCCTCGGCATGGCCGCCCAGTCGGGGACCATGTGACCACACCCTCACGGGTGCGCGCGGGGCTCGTCCCACTGGCCGTCGTGGCCGGCGGGGCGGGCCTCGCGGCCGTCTTCGCCACCTCTCCCGGGCTCGTCGCCTACGTTCCGCCCTGCCCGATCCACGCTCTTACCGGGATCGACTGCCCCGGCTGCGGGATGACCCGCGGGACGATGTCGCTCCTGTCGGGCGACCTCGTCGGCGCGGTCGGCCACAACGCCCTGATGTTCCTGCTCGGGCTGCCGCTGCTCGGGCTGCTCTGGTTCTTCTGGCTCCGCGGCCGCGTCGGCGGCCGCCCCGCCCCCGGGTGGGCCCGTTCCCGCACCGCGCTCTACACCTGGCTGACGCTGACCGTGGCCTTCACGATCCTGCGCAACCTGCCCTGGGTGCCGTTCACGGCACTGGCTGCCTAGCGCTACCTGTCGGCGAAGTAGGCCGCACTCGCCTCGTCGGCCGGGTAGTAGGACTCGATCGCGACCTCGTCGAGGGTGATGTCCATCGGGGTGCCGAAGGTGGTGATGGTCGAGAAGAGGTTCAGCTCGCGGCCGTCGACGCGAAGCGTCATCGGGATCACGACATCCGCCTCGAGCGCGAGCGACCCCTCCTCGTCCTGACCGGCCGGAGCCAGCACCTCCTCGTAGAGCCGGGTCAGCTCCGGGTCCGCAACGACGGCGAGCTGGCGCCTGACCCGCGCCCGGAACACGGCGCGTACGTCGGCCAGGTTCACGACCAGGGGTGCCAGTCCCTGAGGGTGGAGGCCGAGGCGTACGAGGTTGACGGGTGGTTCGAGCAGCTCGGCGTCGACGCCGGCGAAGAACTGGTCGACCGCGCGGTTGGTCATCAAGATGTTCCATCCGCGGTCGACCACCAGGGCCGGGTACGGCTCGTGGGCGCGGAGAACCCGGCCGATGGCTTCGCGAGCGGACGCGAGCGCATCGTCCTCGAGGGGCCGCTGGGTGTAGCGCGGCGCGAAACCCGCGGCGAGCAGGAGCCGATTGCGGTCCCGCAGCGGGATGTCGAGCTGGTCGGCGAGCCGGAGGATCATCTCGGTGCTCGGCCGGGACCGGCCGGTCTCGACCAGGCTGACGTGGCGTGCCGAGACGTCTGCGGCGATCGCCAGGTCGAGCTGGCTGAGGCGACGTCGATGCCGCCATTCCCGCAACATCTCGCCGACCGTGTACATGGGCCCCAGGATCGCTCATCTGCCGGTCCGGCGCCATGAACTCCCATGTCATCGACACCGGTCCGGACCCCGAACACACTGGCGACATGACCACACAGAGCACATCCACCGACGCCGTCACGGCCCTCACCGCCGCCTTCGCAGGCCTTGTCGCAACAGGCGACACCGGGCCCGTCGAGCAGCTGCTCGCCCCGGACTTCCGTCACCACCGACCGGACGCGACCTCGTCCACCAAGGAGCAATGGCTCGACGCCGTCCGCGGCTCGCTCGAGCGGATCGACGGGATGCAGGTCGAGGTGAAGCACGTGCTGGCCGCCGACGGCCACGTCATGATGCACACCCGTCGGCGACTGCCGGGCGGACCCGAGATCACCGTCGTCGACATCTGCCGGTTCGAGGACGGCATGATCGCCGAGGTCTGGGAGATCATCGAGCCGGCCGCCGAGGCCGCCGCGCATCTGTCGTGGTGGGACGCCTGAGCCCGACGCCGCCGGCTCAGCTGCCCTGTTGCGCCACCCAGGAGGCGTGCAGACGGGCGTAGGTGGATCCTGCCTGAGCAACCAGCTCGCTGTGCGATCCGCGCTGGGCGAGGTGACCGGCATCGACGACGATCACCTCGTCGGCGGCCTCGGCGGTGGAGAGGCGGTGGGCGATGGTGACCGAGGTGCGTCCGCTCATCAGGCGCTCCAGCGCCCGGTTGATCCGCATCTCCAGGCGCGGGTCGACGGCGGAGGTGGCCTCGTCGAGGACCAGCAGGTCCGGGTCGGCGAGCTGGGCGCGCAGCAGCGCCACGAGCTGGCGCTCCCCCGCCGAGAGCGACTCGCCGCGCTGCCCGACGCTCGTGCGTACGCCGCCGGGGAGGCCGGCGAGCCAGTCCCCCAGGCCGAGCACCCGGGCGGCCTCCTCGATCTCCTCGTCGGTCGCGTCAAGCCGCCCGTAGCGGACGTTGTCGGCCAAGGTGGAGTCGAAGAGGAAACCCTCCTGCGGGACGAGCACGACGCTGGTGCGCAGCGAGGCGTTGCCGATCTCGCGTACGTCGACGCCGTCGAGGCGCACCCTGCCCTCGGTCACGTCCATCACCCGGGTGAGCAGCTTCGCGATCGTCGACTTTCCCGACCCGGTCTCACCGACCACGGCGACCCGGCGGCCAGGGGCGATCTCGAAGGAGATGTCGTGGAGGACCGGACGGCCGCCGGGGTAGGCGAAGGTGACCGCGTCGAACTCGATCGAGAGCGGGCCGCGGGGCAGAACCGTGCCGTCGACGCCCGGGTCGACGAGGTCCGCGGGCGTGTCCAGGATCCCGATCGTGCGCCGCCAGGAGGCGATCGCGTTCTGCGCATCGGTGAGGATCTGCGTACCCATCTGCACGGGACCCACGAAGAGCGTCACCAGGAACGCGAAAGCCAAGATCTCGCCGACGGTCAGTGCACCGCCGGTGCCCTGGTAGGCGAGCGCCAGCAGGACACCGCCGACGATCACACCGGCGTTGGCGAGGCCACCCGAGAGGCCGCCGAGGCTGAAGAAGACCGAGGTGTAGGCCTGCGCCTTGATCTGGGCCGCGCTGGTGGCATCGATCTCGCGGTCGATCCGCTCCTGGGTGCGGTCCTCGACGGCGTACGCCTTCACCACGGCGGCGCCGACGACCGGTTCGGAGACCGCGGAGAGCATCTTGGCGACCTGGCGGCGGGAGAGCGTGTAGGCCGCGGACAGCTTGCGCTGGAAGAACCGCAGGCTCAGGAAGAGCGGACCGAAGCAGAGCCAGACCAGGATCGCGAGCTGCCAGGAGTAGACCACCATCACGACGGTGGCGATCAGCATCTGCCCGATGCTGACGACGAAGAGCAGACCGCCGAAGACGATGAACTGGCTGACCTGGTCGACGTCGCTGGTCACCCGCGAGACCAGCGCCCCGCGGTGTTCGGTCGACTGGGTGAGCATCGGCAGGTCGTGGACGTGCCGGAAGGCTTTCGTACGCAGCGTCGCCAGGCCCCGCTCGGCGGCGGTGAAGAGCCGGCTCGTCATCAGGAACGACGCCACGCCCGTGACCGCGATGGCGACCACCGCGATGAGACCGGCGCGCAGGACGTAGCCGAGGTCGGGGCCGTCCGGACCACTCAAGCCGTTGTCGAGGGTCTGCTGGACCACGATGGGTACGACGACCTGCCCGACGCTCGCGACCACGGCCAGCGCGAAGGTGCCGCGGATGCCCTCGACCAGCTCCGGGGAGTGCTTGATGCCCCGGCGGATGGTCTCGATCGCGCCGAGCTCCTCGCCGCTGCCGACCCGGGTCTCGGGTTCGAGGGTCGCCGTCACTGGGCCACCTCCGGTGTCTCGTAGGCGTTCACCAGGCGGGCGTAGGACTCATCGCGGGCGAGCAGCTCGGTGTGGGTGCCGCGGTCGCGGATGCGGCCGTCCTCGAGGTGCACGACCTCGTCGGCGAGCGCGATCGTGGCCTTGCGGTAGGCGACCACGACGAGGCTGGTGTCGCCGGGGCCGTCGTCGCTCCGCAGCGCGGCGAGGATGCGCTGCTCGACCTCGGGGTCGACCGCCGAGGTGGCGTCGTCGAGGATCAGGAGTCGTGGGCGGCGTACGAGAGCGCGGGCCAGCGCGAGGCGCTGCCGCTGCCCGCCGGAGAGACTCGCACCGCGCTCGCCGAGGGTGGTGTCGAGGCCGTTGGGCAGTGCGGTGACGAAGCCGTCGGCCTGGGCCGCCTTGAGCGCGGACCAGACCTCGTCGTCGGTGAGGTCTGCGCCGAGGGTGACGTTGCCGCGTACGGAGTCGTCGAAGACGAAGGCCGTCTGTGGCACCAGCGCCGCCACCCGGGCCCACTCCCCCGCGTCCAGGTCGCGCAGGTCGGTGCCGTCCAGGGTGATCCGGCCGGACTCCGGGTCGACCAGCCGCGCGAGCAGCATGGTCAGGGTGCTCTTGCCGGCCGCGGTCTCGCCGACGATCGCGACCGTACGCCCCGGCTCGACCTCGAAGTCGACGCCGTCGAGGAGCGGCGGGCCGTCGGCGTAGGCGTAGGAGATGCCCTCGGCCCGGACGCGAGCGCCGGTCGGTTCGCGGCTGGTCCTCGCCGTGCCGTAGGCCAGGCGTCCGGTGGCGTCCAGGACCCGCCGGACCCGCCGGTAGCCGACCACGCTGCGCGGGAACTCCCCCAGCAGCCAGCCGAAGGAACGGATCGGGAAGGCGACGATGGTGAGCAGGAAGGCGATCTGGACGACGTCACCGGGCGCGGCGGCTCCGCTGGAGACGCGGCCGACGCCGACAGCCAGGACGGCGAGGACCCCGATGCTGGGCAGTGCTGCCAGGACCGGGTCGAAGGCGGCGCGGAGTCGGCCGGCGTGGATGTTGACGTCGCGCAGCTCCTGGGCCTTGTCCTGGAAGCGGGTGGTCTCCTCCGCCTCACGGCCCAGCGTCTTGACGACCAGGGCGCCGTCGAAGGACTCGTGAGCGATCCCGGAGAGCTCCGCACGCAGCTGCTGGGCGCGGGTCATCAGCGGCGAGGAGAAGCGCTGGAAGACCAGGTTGGCGACGACGACCGCCGGGAACACGAGGATCGCGACCGAGGCCAGGACGACGTCGGTCCAGAACATCTGCCCGATCGCGATCACCATCATCGCGAGGGTGCCGACGGCCATCGGGAGCGGCGCGATCGGCGCCCAGGACGCCTCGACGTCGGAGTTGGCGTTGGAGAGTAGCTCGCCGGTCGGGTGCCGGTGATGCCAGGCGAGAGGAAGCGCCAGATACTGCCGGGTGACCGCGCGGCGCGAATGGGCCTGCATGCGGTACTGCATCACCCCGGCGCCCAACCGCCGTGCCACCACCCCGACGGCCCGCAGGATCGCGACGCCGACGAAGAGGCCCACCACGGCCCACAGCCAGCCGGCGCCGATCTCGCCGTCGCGCAGCGCCGGCACCAGCACGTGGTCGGTGGACCAGCCCAGCACCCAGGCGTCGGCGACGGTGAGCGCACCGAAGAGCGCGGAGCCGAGGGTCGAGAGCGTGAAGACCGCCCACTCGCGCCGGATGGCGACTCCGAGAACCTTGAACCCGTCGGTCGTCGTGGCCCGCTGGGGTATCAGTTCCTCGTCGCTCATCTCGAGGTAAAGCCTAGGTCAGCACCGTGGCTGCGACGAATTTTTTTGGACGCCCTCGACGTGGCACCGGCTCGATAGAGTGCAGGCCGTGGCTTCCTTCGCGCGCTCCGAGCGCATCGCCCTGTGCGACACCGCCGTCTCTCTCGGGCCGACGGCCCCCACGCTCTGCGAAGGCTGGCAGGTCAAGGACCTGCTGGTGCACCTGCTCGTCCGCGAACGCCGCCCATGGGCGGCGGCGGGCAACCTCTGGACGCCGCTCGCGCCCGTGCTGAGGAAGGCGGAGGCCGCGTACGCCGCCCAGCCGCTCGAGGCTCTCGCCGACCGCCTCCGCGACCCGAAGGGCACCCCGTTCGCGCTCGGGCCGATCGACAAGGCGGTCAACACCGTGGAGTTCTTCGTCCACCACGAGGACCTCCGCCGCGCCCAGCCGGGCTGGGCACCGCGTACGCTCCCCGCCGCTGCCGAACGCGAGCTCTGGCGCACCCTGAAGCTGCTCGGCAAGGGCCTGGTCCGCTCCGCGGGCACCCCGCTCGTGGTCAGCAACGGCACCGACACCGCCACCCTCCGGGCCGGCGAGGAGCCCGTCACCATCACCGGCCCCGTCAGCGAGCTCCTGCTCTTCTGCTTCGGGCGTCACGAGGTGCAGGGGCTGTCCTTCGACGGGCCGGCCGAGCGGATCACGCTGTTGGAGAACGCGAGCCTCGGCTTCTGACGACGCCGACCCACCCCACCACGTACCGCCCGTAACCTCCCACACTCCGAGACGTTGTGTCTCAGATAACCGAATCCCCCAGGAGGTCCCGCGATGCGTCGTGCGGCAGCAGTCACGGTCGCCCTGTTCTTCGTCTTCTCGCTCACCGCAGCCGCTCCAGCGATCAGCGCGAGCGCGACCCCGGAACTGCAGGACGTGATGGTCGTCGGCAACAACTGGGACGGGACGGCCTCGATCGTCGACGCTCGCAGCCTCGAGGTGCTGCGCAAGGACATCGACCTGGTGCCGGACAAGAAGCAGGAGATCGCCGAGATCCACCAGGACCCCGAGCGCCTGGCGATGTACTACCTGGTCCGCTACGGCCCCGGCGAGGGCAACGACCAGCTCGTGGACGACATGTTCACCACCCGGGACGGCAAGCTGCTGGCGGTCTCGCGGCCCAGCCTCGCGGACGTGGTCTGGATCGACATCGCGAAGGCGCTCGCGGGCTCGCCCGACTCCGTCGTGGTCGAGCAGCAGATGGACGGCCATCGCACCGACCACATGGGCCTCTCCCCCGACGGCACCAAGCTGCTGGTCTCGGACTCGACCTCGCGATCGGTGCACGAGTACTGGATGGGCGGGGCGGGCGACCCGCGGACGGGTGAGCGGCTGCGTACGTTCGAGTCGGGCGAGACGCCCGACGAGAACAACTATTCCGAGGACGGCTCGCGCATCTTCCACGCCTCCATCGGCCGCGTCTACCTGCCCGGCGACCAGAAGGAGATCTCCCTCGACTCGCTGCCGCTGCTCAACCTCGACCAGCTCGGCCTCGGCACCATCCCCGGCACCGACCTGCTCCCGCCGATCAAGATCGGCCCGATCCACGACGCGATCAAGGGCGACCGCTGGTTCGAGATCGTCGAGGAGTCCAGCTTCGACGTCTCCCAGCGCTGGGAGATGGGCAAGGAGCTGGAGGAGGCCGGCTACCCCTCGATCTCCTCAGCCGTACGCCCGATGGCGGTCGCGCCCGGCGAGCGGTTCATCTACTTCCAGATGTCGTTCCTGCACGGCATCGTCGAGTTCGACACCCAGGCCGCCGACATCGACGGGAAGGTCGGCTACTCCACCGGCTCTGTCGAGGAGCCCCGCACCGGCGCCGTCACCCGCGTCATCCAGCTCCCCAAGCACACCCAGCTGCCCCGCGAGCTCTACGTCAACGACTCCGCCCACCACGGTCTCTCGATCGATGCCAAGGGCGAGACGCTGTGCGCAGCGGGCACGATGGACGACTATGTCGCGATGGTCGACCGCTCCAGCGGCGAGCACACCATCCTCGACGAGGAGACCACCGGCCACTACTACGGCAAGCCCTACTGGACCACCGAAGGCCTCGGCAACACCTGCTGGGCGTCGCTGTCGGACGCCGACGCGGTCGCCGTGATCGACTTCCGCACCGGCGAGGAGCTCGCCTATCTCGACGTAGGCAACCACCCCCAGCGCGTACGCCACGGGCAGATCCCGGGCTCGCTGCTGGGCTAGGGCGTTCGCGCTGCGGCGCAGATTCCCGCCATGGCGGGGATCTGCGCGGCGGGTCTGCGGCGGGGCGCGCCATTTTCCCGCCATGGCGGGAATGTGCGCCGAGCCGGCGCGTCCCGGCCGACCAGCGGTGCGATGGCGGCGCGGACGACCCAGGTGTGCGATAGCGCGCCGGGATAGCCTCTCGAGGACGAGCAGGTCCCCGCCATGGCGGGATTCTGCGGGACTACCCGCCCAGCGAGCAGGACATTTTCCCGCCATAGCGGGAAAATGCGCCTCCGCCCTCAGCGAACAGCCGCCCCCGCGCCGGAGAGGGCCTGCTTGACCTCGCCGATCCGCACCTTGCCGAAGTGGAAGATGGTGGCCGCCAGGACAGCGTCCGCACCGGCCTCGACCGCGGGTGGGAAGTGCTCGGCCTTGCCGGCGCCACCGGAGGCGATGACCGGGACGGTGACCTCGCTGCGTACGGCCTTGATCAGGTCGATGTCGAAGCCGTCCTCGGTGCCGTCGGCGTCCATGGCGTTGAGCAGGATCTCGCCGGCGCCGAGCTCGACGGCCTTCGCGGCCCATTCGATCGCGTCGATACCAGCGGACTGACGACCGCCATGCGTGGTGACCTCGAAGCCGGAGTCCGTCCCGGGCGCCCGACGGGCATCGACGGAGAGCACCAGCACCTGGTTGCCGAACCGGTCGGCGATCTCGGCGATCAGCTCGGGGCGGACGATGGCCGCGGTGTTGACGGCGATCTTGTCCGCGCCGGCACGGAGCATCCGGTCGACGTCGTCGACGCTGCGGATGCCGCCGCCGACCGTGAGCGGGATGAAGACCTGCTCGGCGGTGCGGGTCACGATCTCCAGCGTCGTCGCCCGCCCCTCGTGGGAGGCGGAGATGTCGAGGAAGGTGAGCTCGTCGGCACCTTCCTTGTCGTACGTCGCGGCCAGCTCCACCGGGTCGCCGGCGTCGCGCAGTTCCTTGAAGTTGATCCCCTTGACGACGCGACCGGCGTCGACGTCGAGGCAGGGGATGACGCGTACGGCCAACGTCATGACTGGTCCCCACGCGGCCGGCCGAGGGTGAGGTCGAGCGCCTCGGCGAGGTCCAGGGAGCCGGTGTAGAGCGCGGTGCCGGCGATCGCACCCTCGACGCCGATCTCCACCAGGCCCATCAGCGCCTCGATGTCGTCGATCGTGGTCACTCCGCCGCTCGCCACGACCGGTCGGTCGGTCGCCTCGCAGACCGTACGCAGCAGGTCGAGGTTGGGGCCTTGGAGCATGCCGTCCTTGTTGACGTCGGTGACGACGTAGCGCGCGCAGCCCTCGGAATCGAGCCGGGTGAGGGTCTCGAAGAGGTCTCCTCCGTCGCGCGTCCAGCCGCGGGCGGCGAGCGTGGTGCCGCGTACGTCCAGACCCACCGCTACCCGGTCGCCGTATTCAGCGATCGCGGCGCGGGTCCACTCCGGGTTCTCCAGCGCGGCGGTGCCGATGTTGACGCGGCGGCAGCCGGTCGCCATCGCAGCCGCGAGGGACTCGTCGTCACGGATTCCGCCACTCATCTCGACCTTGATGTCGAGCTTGCCGACGATCCCGGCGAGGATCTCTCGGTTGTTGCCGTGGCCGAACGCCGCGTCGAGGTCGACCAGATGGATCCACTCGGCGCCGGTCTCCTGCCACCGCAGCGCGGCCTCGAACGGATCTCCGAACCGCTTCTCCGACCCGTCCACGCCCTGGACCAGCTGCACCGCCTGTCCGCCCTTCACGTCGACGGCCGGCAGGAGCTCGAGGTAGTCACCCATGGGGACGATCCTATGTTCTGTACGCCGCCGCCCCTGCCCCGCCGTCGTGCTGCGAGACGGTTCCTCCGTCACGGTATGCAGGCGAAGGAACACATCCCTCGCGGAACTCCGCACGGGAAGCGGCACTTCGGCTGCATACCCTTCGACAAGCTCAGGACACCGCCTTGCTGGAGGAACACCCTCAGCGAGGCGCCAGCACCTCGAACTCGTACGCGTCCGGGTCCAGCATCCGCGCCCAGCGCCCGCCACCGTACGTCTCCTCGACCACCGCCGCACCGAGCTCGCGGAGGCGTCGGATCTCGGCGGCGGGACCGGTGTCCTCGGGCGCGATCAGGTCGAAGCGGAACCGGTCCCGCGGGCCGCGCGGCACCGGCGGCGGCCCGCCCCAGGCGACCTTGGCGCTGCCCGACGGGGTCGCGACCGCGGTCTCGCCGTCCTGGTCCCAGACCAGCGGCCAGCCGAGCGCCGCGCTCCAGAACGCGCCGTTCTCCCGCGACCCGTCCGCGGCGACCTCGCCGAGGAACCCGGTCCCCGCGAGCCAGCTGTTGCCGGCCGGGATCACGCACAGCTCGTTGCCCTCCGGGTCACCGAGCACGATGTGGTCCTCCTCCGGCAGCTGACCGACGTCGAGGTGGGTGGCGCCGAGGCCGATCAGTCGGTCGACGGTCCGCTGCTGGTCCTCCGGCAGCGTGCTGGTCAGGTGGAGATGGTGCGGGTTCTCCAGCGTCTTCGGCGCGTCCGTGGGCAGGAACCGGATCCGGAGGTCGTCGTCCGTCCGTGGCCGCAGCCGCATCTCCTCGCCGACGGTCTCGATCTCCCGGCCGAGCACCGCCGCCCAGAACACCGCGACCCGCTCCGGGTCGTTGGCATCGATGCAGATCCCGAACCGCCGAGGTGTCATGCCCGGCAACCTAGGTCGCGCCGGGCTTCCTAGGCAATCGGATTCGGGCCCGCGGCCACGGTCGCCAGCTTGGCCAGCCCCTTCTCCATATCGGGCCCGATCGCCTTCTCCATCGAGTAGAACTTGGTCATCAGCGCCATGACGCCGCCGACCGAGCCGTTGTGGGTCCAGCGCAGCTGCGTACCGTCGGCGACAGTGGTCAGGTCGAAGCTGATCGTGCTCTGGCTCTTGAACGGTTTGAGAAACGCCAGCGCGACCTCGACGTGGTCGGGACTCGACTCGGTGATCTCCATCGATCCGGCCCCCGCGCGCTTGTTGCCCGACCAGGCATAACGCGCGCCGACGCCGGAGTCCGCGCCCGAGTAGGTGCGCGTCATGTCCGGATCGAGCTCCTCCCACGGCGACCAGGCCGGCCACTCGTGGAAGTCGCTGAGCAGCGCGTGGACGCGCCCGATGTCGCCCGGCAGCACCGCGGACCTGGAGACCTCGTAGTCGGTCATGTCACGACAGTACGCCTACGGCGACGAGTCGGAGGACGACTTCGGTGCTCGAGCACGCTCGGGGTTGACGCCGACCGAGCCGTCGATGCTCTCGCGAAGGATGTCGGCGTGGCCGGCGTGACGGGTGGCGTCGCAGAGGCGGGCGGCCATGACATTGAAGAGCATGACCTCCTCGTCCCACCACGGCACAAAGCCGGGGGCGTCGATCGGGAGCGCCTCGATGGTGGCGTCGACGTGGGACCAGACGCGGTCGGCGAGGTCGAGAACATCGCTCCGGCTCTCGTGCTCGCTCGCCCAGTGGGTGGCGTCCCACCAACCGGCAGCGTCCCACGGCGGGAGGTCGACCGGCGGCGTACGGCCGAAGACCTCGCCGAAGTAGCGGGCATCCGAGAGGGCGTTGTGCTTGACCAGCCCGAGCAGGTTGGTGCCGGTCGGGGTCATCGGACGGCGGACGTCATCGTCCGAGAGCCCCTCGAGCTTCCACACCAGTGCCTCCCGGACGCCGCGGAGCTTGTCGTGCAGGTGAGACTTCGCGAAGTCGTCGATCACCGGCGCTCATCCTTCCGCGGCACGGTTGCCGTAGGTGCCGGCGGTCAGGGTGGCGTACGAGCGTCGGACGATCTCCTCGAGGACACCCAGATCGACCGCAGCGACATCCTTGAGATAGAGGCAGCCGACGCCGTGGGTGTGTGGGCCGAGGCGGGCGAGGAGGTCCTCGTGGGCCGAGATCCCGTCGTTGAGGTAGACCACGGAGGCGGCCTTGCGCGGCGAGAACCCGGCGGCCGGGGCATCGCCCTCGGTGCCGCTGGCGTACTTGTAGTGGTATTCACCAAAGCCCACGATCGCGGTGCCGAACATCCGCGGCTCCGCGCCGGTGACGCGTCGCATCAGCTCCAGCAGCGCAACCGCGTCCAGGCGACGCTTCTCCGGCGAGACGACCTCGATGAAACCCACCGGATCGGCGTCGGTCCAGGTCGTCTTGGCTGCCATCTGGCCACCCTAGCGGCGGAACAGCAGGGTGTAGACCACCGGCGCGACCATCACCGATGCGATGGCCGCGAAGACGACCGTGCCGACGTCCTCGGTGACCAGATAGACGAGCGCGTTGAGGAGAAGGAGGACGACGACCAGGATCCGTACGTTGCGCCGCCGGCGCTCCGCGAGCGCACTGGCCGGCCGGGGCCGGCGAGCCGGAACCCACCTGGCCAACCGCTCACGCCGCGCACGGCGCTCGGCGGACCTGGCATCCCGGGCGGCCCGCTCCTCGGCGGCTACAGCCGCCAGCCGCTCGCGCTCGGCACGGGCCTTCGCCCGGGCTCCGGTCTGGGCCACCTACGCCGCCTTCAAGGAGAGCACCCAGTTGCGCAGGACCGCGGCACCGGCATCGCCGGACTTCTCCGGGTGGAACTGCGTGGCGCTCAGCGGGCCGTTCTCGACGGCGGCCACGAACCGGTCGCCAGCCCCGGAATCAGGCCCAGTCTCGGCCCAGGTGACCAGCGGCGCGACCGTGCGGTCGTTGGTGACCAGGGTCCAGTCGCGCACGCCGTAGGAGTGCACGAAGTAGAACCGCTCCTTCTCCACACCCGCGAACAGCGACGAGCCCGCCGGGACGTCGAGCGTGTTCCAGCCCATGTGCGGCACGATCGGTGCCTGGAGTCGCTCGACGACACCGGGCCACTCACCGCACCCCTCGGTGGTGACACCGTGCTCGATGCCGGTCTCGAAGAGGATCTGCATGCCGACGCAGATCCCCATGACCGGACGACCGCCGGCGAGCCGCCGGGCGATGATCCGCTCGCCGCGGATCGCCCGCAGGCCCTTCATGCAGGCCTCGAACGCGCCCACGCCGGGCACCAGCAGCCCGTCGGCAGCCATCGCCTCGTCGAGATCCCCCGTCAGCGAGACCGAGGCACCGGCGCGCTCGACGGCGCGGACGGCGGAGCGTACGTTCCCGGAGCCGTAGTCGAGGACGACGACGGTTGGAACACTCACAGGGCGCCCTTCGTCGACGGGATCCCGGTCTCGCGCGGGTCGTAGGCGATCGCGTCGCGGAAGGCCCGCGCGAACGCCTTGAACTGGGTCTCCACGATGTGGTGCGGCTCGCGCCCGGCGAGCACGTTGACGTGCATCGTCAGGTGGGCGTGGTGAGCGATGGAGTCGAAGACGTGCTGGGTCAGAGAGCCGAGGTAGGGCACCCCGGAGCCGCCGAGCAGCACGTACTGCTGGCCCTCCGGCTCGCCGGTGTGGACCGAGTAGGGCCGCCCGGAGACGTCCACGACGCACCGCACCAGGGCCTCGTCGAGCGGGACGGTCGCGTCGCCGTAGCGGCGGATCCCCTTCTTGTCCCCCAGCGCCTCGCGCAGCGCCTGGCCGAGCACGATCGCGGTGTCCTCGACGGTGTGGTGGGCGTCGATGTGCACATCGCCCTCGGAGTGCACGGTCAGGTCGACCAGAGAGTGCCGTCCGAACGCGGTCAGCATGTGGTCGTAGAACCCGACGCCGGTCGCGACGTCCACCCGTCCGGTGCCGTCGAGGTCCACCTCGACGACGACCTTCGACTCCGAGGTCTCCCGCTCGATCCGCGCGGTGCGTGCGGTCATGCTCGTTCTCCATTCACATCGGTCAACGCTTGCTTGAAGGCGGCCATCTCCTCGGGGGTCCCGACCGAGACCCGCAGCCATCCGTCTGGCCCGGTCTCGCGGATCAGCACGCCGTGGTCGAGCAGTCCCTGCCAGACGGCGTGCCGGTCGGCGTAACGGCCGAAGAGCACGAAGTTGGCGTCCGAGTCGGCCACCTCGAGGCCCGCTCCGCGCAGCCAGGTGACCAGGGAGTCCCGCTCCCGGCGAAGCGAGGCCACATAGCCGAGCAGCTCCGGCGCGTGCCGCAGGGCCGCGCTCGCCGCCGCCTGGGTCACCGCGGAGAGGTGGTAGGGCAGGCGTACGACGCGGATCGCGTCACAGATCGCCGGGTCGGCGGCCAGGTAGCCGAGCCGCAGCCCGGCTCCGGCGAACGCCTTCGACATCGTGCGGGTGACCACCAGGTTGCGGTGCTCGGAGAGCAGCTCCAGCGCCGAGGGCACCCCGGTCCGCCGGAACTCGCCGTAGGCCTCGTCGACCACGACGATCCCGCCGTCGCCGACCGCCTCGCACAGCACCGCGACCGCCTCCAGCGGCAGCGCGGTGCCGGTCGGGTTGTTGGGGCTCGGCAGGAGTACGACGTGCGGCCGGGTCTCCTCGACCAGCGCCCGCGCCTTGTCGAGGTCGATCGCGAAGTCCTGCTCGCGGTGGCCCACCAGCCACTCGGTGTTGGTGTCGCGGGCGTACTCCGGATACATCGAGTACGTCGGCGCGAAGCTGATCGCGGTGCGCCCCGGGCCACCGAAGGCCTGCAGCAGCTGCAGCATCACCTCGTTGGACCCGTTGGCCGCCCACACCTGCTCCGGCGTGATCTGCGCCTCCACATCCGAGGAGAGGTACGCAGCCAGCCCCTCCCGCAGCGTGACGAACTCGCGGTCGGGATAGCGGTTGAGCGTGCGCGCCGCCTGGCCGACGCTGGCCGCGATGTCGGCGATCGTCTCGGCGGAGGGCTGGTAGGGGTTCTCGTTGACGTTGAGCTGGACCGGGACGTCCAGCTGCGGCGCGCCGTAGGGCTCGATCCCGGCGAGCTCGGCACGGATCGGCGGCCAGCTCATGAGGAGAACCTCACCGACACGGCAGCGCCGTGGCCCGGCAGGTCCTCGGCCTCGGCGAGGGTGACCACGTGGTCCTTGACCGCCGCCAGCCCCTCGCGGGAGTAGTCGACGACGTGGATCGACTTGGTGAAGGCGCGCACCGAGAGACCCGAGGAGTGGCAGGCGCAGCCGCCGGTGGGCAGCACGTGGTTGGACCCGGCGCAGTAGTCACCCAGCGACACCGGAGCGTAGGAGCCGACGAAGATCGCGCCGGCGTTGCGGATCCGGCCGGCGACCCGTGCGGCATCGGCGGTGTGGATCTCGAGGTGCTCGGCCGCGTACGCGTTCACGACCTCGACGCCCTGGTCGATGTCGTCGACGAGCACGATGCCCGACTGCGCACCGGTCAGTGACGTACGGATCCGCTCGACGTGCTTGGTCGCGGCGACCTGCTTGTCGAGCTCGGCCTCCACGTCGGCGGCGAGCGTCTCGGAGTCGGTGACCAGCACCGAGGCCGCGAGCGGGTCGTGCTCGGCCTGGGAGATCAGGTCGGCGGCGACGTAGGCGGCCTCGGCCGTCTCGTCGGCGAGGATCGCGATCTCGGTCGGGCCGGCCTCCGAGTCGATCCCGACCTGGCCCTTGAGCAGGCGCTTGGCGGTGACCACGTAGATGTTGCCGGGACCGGTGACCATGTCGACGCGCTCGCACGGGTCGACCCCGTAGGCGAACATCGCGATCGCCTGGGCACCACCGACGGCATAGACCTCCTCGACGCCGAGCAGCGCGCACGCGGCCAGGATGGTCGGCTGCGGCAGCCCGCCGAACTCTTTCTGCGGCGGCGAGGCCAGCGCGATCGAAGGCACCCCGGCCACCTGGGCCGGGACGACGTTCATCAGCACCGAGGAGACCAGCGGAGCCAGACCACCGGGCACGTAGAGCCCCACGCGCCCCACCGGCACCTTGCGGTGCGTCACCCGCGCGCCGGGCGCCAGGTCGGTGACCGCGTCCTGCTCGAGCTCGGCGGCACAGGTCGTACGCAGCCGCGCGATCGACTCCTCGAGCCCGGCCCGGATCGCCGGGTTCAGCTCGTCGAGGGCCTTGGTCAGCGCCGCTTCCGGGACCCGGATGTCGTCGACACGCACGCCGTCGAACTTCTCGGAGAACTCCGCGATCGCCTCCTGGCCACGCTCGCGGACGGCGTCGATGATCGGCTGCACCGCATGCGTGGCGGCCTCGATGTCGAACTCGGCGCGCGGCACGGCAGCGCGGTAGTCAACAGTGGGGTCGGCGCCCCTGAGGTCGATGCGGCGGATCATGCCTCAAGTCTACGAGTGGGCAGCCTCCGGAGCCGATCTGCCGACGCCACGTGGACGCTGCGCGACACGCGGCGGAGACGCATACGGCGCCCCGATCCGGGTACTCGGACATCTGACCCACCAAAGGAGGATCGTCATGGCACTGACACGACCGTTCCACCGACAACACCAGCAAGCAGACGAGAACCAGCCCGGCGTCGACGAGAACCACGCCACGACCCGCGACTACCACCCGGGTGGTCCGGCGGTCGTCGGCCACGATGACCGCGTCGAGCGCCCGCACAACGCCGAGGGCGAGGCCGGCCACCTGCGCGCAGGAGACGCCGTCGAGCACCACCGCCACGCCCAAGAGGGCCGACGTGCCGCTCTCCACGACACCTACGGAGGCATGAACTGGGGCGCCTGCTTCTTCGGCTGGCTGGTAGCGGTCGGAGTCACGGTCCTTCTCGGAGCGACCATCAGCGCCGTCGCCTCGGCGGTCGGCGCCAACCAGAACTGGACCCAGACGGACCTGCAGGAGATGTCGGGCTCGGTCGGTATCGCGGCGGCCATCACGCTTGCCGTGGTGATGTTCGTCGGTTACTACGCCGGCGGGTACGTCGCCGCTCGGATGTCCCGCTTCGATGCCCGCCGACAGGGTCTGGGCGTGTGGATCGTGGCGATCGTGGTGATGATCATCGCTGCCGTCGCCGGCACGCTGTTCGGCGCCAGCTACGACATCATGCGGCAGGTCGACCTGCCCAGCGTGGGGCTGAGCACCGACCAGCTCAGCTGGGGCGCACTGATCACCGGCATCGCCCTCCTGGTCGTGATGCTCGTCGGGGCAGTCCTCGGCGCCGCCAGCGGTCAGCGCTACCACACCAAGATCGACCGGGCGGTCTATGACGACTGACCGCTCGGGTCGGCAACTGAAACAACACGGGGGTTCGTGGGCGCACACGCCCGCGACCCCCCTAGGTTGGTGCCCGTGAACGAGCGCCAGCGATTACCCATGTTCCCGCTCAACGCGGTCCTGTTTCCCGGCGTGACGCTTCCGCTGCGCGTCTTCGAGGACCGCTACCGCGCGATGGTGCACCACCTGCTCCGCCAGGAAGAGGAGGACCGCCACTTCGGCTCCGTCGCGATCCGCGAGGGCTACGAGGTCGGTGAGACCGGCGCCCAGTCGCTCTACCGCGTCGGGGTGAAGCTGCTGATCACCGAGGTGGAGCGGCACGACGACGGCTCCTTCGACCTCGAGGTGCTCGCGGTCGACCGGATCCGGATGGACAGCCTGGTCAGCTCGGGCGACTTCCCCGTCGCCGATGTCGAGGACCTTCCCGAGGACCACGTCTCGGTCCCGAACGCCATCGTCGACACCGCACGCGCGACCTTCACCGCCTACCGGGCAGCGCTGCTGGAGTTCCGCGACGACCCGTTCTCCGGCTCGCTCCCGAAGGACCCGGAGTTCCTCTCCTGGACCATCTCGGCCACCACGCCCCTGCCCATGCCCGACCGGCAGTCGCTCCTGGAGGCACCCGACGCCGGCGTACGCCTCGGCATGGTCACCGACCTGCTCCGCTCCGAGCTCAAGGCGATGAACGTCATCCCCTCGCTGCCGGCGACCGAGGTCGCCCGCACCAAGTGGTCCCCCAACTGATGGCCAAGAAGCAGGCCGGGAAGCGGGCCGGTGGGGGCACGCCGGCGACCGTCGCGCTCACCCAGGCCGGCATCGACTACACCCTGCACCCCTACGAGCACGACCCGCGCGCCGAGTCCTACGGCCTCGAGGCTGCCGAGGCCCTCGGCGTCGAGCCGAAACGGGTCTTCAAGACGCTGATGGCCTCCCTCGACGGCAAGCTCGTCGTCGGCATCGTCCCCGTCACCGGCCAGCTCGACCTCAAGGCACTCGCCCGCGCGCTGGGTGGCTCGAAGGCGCAGATGGCCGAGGTGAGCGCGGCCGAGCGTGCGACCGGCTACGTCGCCGGCGGGATCTCACCCGTCGGCCAGAAGCGTCCCCACCCGACCGTGGTCGACGAGTCCGCGACGGCGTACGACTCGGTCTACGTCTCCGGCGGGCGACGCGGCTTGGACATCGAGCTCTCCCCCGCCGACCTGATCAAGATCACGTACGCCACCGCCGCCCCCATCGCCAGATGACCCCGCCGAGTCGGCTCGTCATGACGCGCCGACTCGGCTCGGCAGGTCAGTCGACGGTGATGCGAGCCAGGGCTCGCGAGGTGTCGCCATCCACGTAGGCGCTGAAGCCGAGCTGGCCGAGCGCCTCGATGTCGTCGGCGACCTCGGGAGCCTCGGCCGTCACCAGCTCGTCCAGACCGTCGAAGTCGACGTAGACCACCGCGGAGGCGTCCTCGGCGTTGGGGACCGCGTCCTTGAACTTGTCGGTCTCTGCCAGGCCACCGTCGGCGAGCAGGTCCTTGCCGTAATCACCGATCCCGACGGATGTCACCTCGCCCTCGCTGTCGACGCTGACGATGCCCGCGGTGCCGAAGCCCGAGGTGAGGTCGTCGACGAACTTCTCGACATCGGCCGGGTCGGCACCATCGAGCTTGATGCCGATCTCCAAGGAGTCCGGAGCGCTCAGGTCGATCTCGCCGGCCGCGATCGCGAAGCTGTCACCGAGGAGCTTCTCGAGATCACCGGGCGCCATGCCGAGCATCTGGTCGAGCTGGTCGTCCGCGCCGCTTCCGGCCAAGCCGGTCGTCAGCCAGCCGTCGGCCGGGTTGGCCGCGATCACAGCGGTGGTGTCCTTCGGCAGCGTACCGGCGATGGTGCCGGCCTCCACGGACTCGGCCTGCTCGCCCATCGACGAGGCGGCCTCGAGCTCGAAGGCGTTCTCCTCGGCGCGCACGGTGAAGGCCGCACCGCCGAAGTCCTTCATCGCCGACCGGATCGTCTCGGCCAGGGCGGCCGGGTCGGGCAGCGGCGCGATCCCACCCATCGCGTTCCCGGCGAGCTCACCCTCGGCCTTGTCGAACGCGCCGTTCTCCGCGGCCTCGGCGATGGCGTCCGGCAGCTCCTCGGCGGCGTACGCCGTGATGAAACCGGTCCCGCCGATGTCACCGGTCCACTTCTTGAAGCCGGCGTCCTCGGCCAGGGTGCCGGCAGCCACCGCCTTCTCGATCGCGGCGAGGTCGTCATCGGTCTCCGCGATGAGCGCCCACCCGTCACCGACCGACCATGCGGACTCCGAACCGCCACACCCGGCGAGCTTGGGAAGGCCGGCCTCGGCATCGGACTCGTCGGTGACCTGCAGGGCGAACGCGAGCACCGGCTCCGCGTCCGCGGGGACCGCGCCGACGGCGGCCTTGTAGCCGATCCAGGGCTCGACGTCCTTGGCGAAGTCGAGGTCGTCACAGGCGTTGGCGAACAGCGCCTCGCGCGGGTCCTCGCCCTCCTCGAGGCCGAGCTCCTTCTTGATCGACGGCAGCTTGCGCAGCGTCGGCAGGGCGTCCTTGGCCTCGGTCAGGTCGATCTCGGCGTAAGCGAGGGTCGAGGCGGGGAATGCCTCTGCCGGGGACCCACCGGCGTTGCTCAGCGCGACTGCGGTGAGGGTCCCGGCGGTGGCCAGCGCCGCGACACCCAGGACGGCTGCCGCGCCGATGAGCAGCGGCTTCCTGCTCCTTCCGGCAGAGTCCCCGCCGAGGTCGAGGATCTCTGTCGCCTCCGGTCCGGACGGGTTCTGACCGGGAGTGATTTCTGACATCAGTGACTTTCAGGTTCTGTCGGTCAGCACCGTGCCGACCGTCCAACCTGATGAATCTACGCCGACCAGGGGCCGCTGTCCGCCCCAATTACCTTTCGGTCGCGGCCTGCTGCCCGTCGAGCTCGTGGTCCTCGCGAGGGTGCGGTGCCCACATCAAGAAGATCACCATCAGCGCCAGCATCGCCGAGCCCGGGACGAGCAGGACCAGCCACGGCGAGGCCAGCTGGAAGCTGTCCGGCAGGACGGTGCCGTCGGCGGCGCCCTTGGCGAGAGGGTTGGGGTCCTCGGGCGAGAGCAGCGAGGTGACCAGCAGCATCAGACCGCCACCGATCGCACCACCGACCATCAGCGCGCCGAGGGTGACCAGCTCGGAGCGGTTGAGCCAGACCGCGGCGGCGATGCCGACCAGCAGGCCGAGCACGATCGCGCACACCGAGAACCAGGCGGTCGCGGCGAAGACGCCCTGGTCGATGTTCTGCCCGATGGCGGGCGGGTCGATCGAGATGAGCCCCCGGTACCACTTGTCCTCGAGGACCATCCCGGTCGGCGGGGTCCACAGCGTCGCCGCGGCCAGCCCTGCCGCGAGACCTCCGACGATGAAGGCGACCACGATGAAGGCCACCTGGACCAGCACCGGTCGGGACAGGTCGGGGCGGGCGGAGCGGTGGCCGGTCGCGTAGAGGCTGGGCGGCGGCGGCACGATCAGATTGTCAGGCATCCTGGTCCGAGGAGTTGTTTGAGGTCGGCGAACAGCTCGGGAGTCGGTGCCACCCGCAGCCGGTCGTCGAGCTTCATGACCCGGGTCGCGTCCCGTGTCATCAACCGTAGCCTGACCTCGGCTACTCCGGGATAGGTGGTCAGTACGTCACGCAGCGACGCGATCACCTGCGGCGTGCACCGCGTCGACGGCAGCGAGATCACCACCGGCCCGCCGGCGGCACCCGGCCCACCGGTCAGGTCGGGGACGGTGACCTCCTGGCCGCGCAGCTCGGGCTGGTCCTTGTCGCGGGAGAGCTGGCCCTTGACCCTGATGATCGAGTCCTCGACCAGGTGCGGCGCGGCCAGCTGGTAGGACGACGGGAAGAGCAGCACCTCGACCGAGCCCTCGAGGTCCTCCAGGGTCACCGTCGCCCAGGCGTCGCCCTTCTTGGTGATCCGCCGGTTGACGTTCGTGACCAGCCCGGAGACCGTGACGGTGGTGTTGTGGGGCCGCGTCTCGTCGGTCATCAGCTGTCCGATGGTGCAGTCGGTGCCGTTGGCCAAGACGTGCTCCAGGCCCATCAGCGGGTGGTCGGAGACGTAGAGGCCGAGCATCTCCCGCTCGTGGCCGAGCAGGGTCATCTTGTCCCACTCGTCCATGTCGGGGATGGCCACCGAGACGCCGAAGCCGTCTCCGCCGTCCTCGTCGAGGCCGCCGAAGAGCGAGTCCTGGCCGATCGCCTCGTTGCGCTTGATGTCGATGTACTGGTCCACCGCGGTCTCGTGGATCGCCACCAGCGCGCGGCGGCGGTGCTTCATGTCATCGAAGGCACCGGCCTTGATCAGCGACTCGATCACACGCTTGTTGCAGGCCCGCTCAGGCACCTTGGAGAGATAGTCGTTGAAGTCCTCGAACCGGCTCTTGGACGTGCGGGCCTCGACGATGCCGTCGACCACCTGGGCGCCGACGTTGCGCACGGCGGTCAAGCCGAAGCGGATGTCGGTGCCGACGGCGGTGAAGTCGTGGGCGGACTCGTTGACGTCGGGCGGCAGCACCGCGATCTTCATCCGGCGACACTCGTTGAGGTAGATCGCCATCTTGTCCTTGTCGTTCTTGACCGAGGTCAAGAGCGCGGCCATGTATTCCGTCGGGTAGTTGGCCTTCAGGTAGGCGGTCCAGTAGGTGACCACGCCGTAGGCCGCCGAGTGCGACTTGTTGAAGGCGTAGTCGGAGAACGGCAGCAGGATCTCCCAGATCGTGTCGATCGCCTTCTGGGAGTAGCCGCGCTCGAGCATGCCGGCCTGGAACCCGGCGTACTGCTTGTCGAGCTCGGCCTTCTTCTTCTTGCCCATCGCGCGCCGCAGGTTGTCGGCCTGTCCGAGCGAGAACCCCGCCAGGACCTGGGCGATCGACATCACCTGCTCCTGGTAGACGATCAGGCCGTACGTCTCCCCCAGCACCTCCGCGAGCGGCTTCTCGAGCTCGGGGTGGATCGGCACGATCGGCTCGCGGCCGTTCTTGCGGTGGGCGTACTTGTTGTGGGAGTCGGCACCCATCGGGCCCGGACGGTAGAGCGCGGAGACCGCGGTGATGTCGGCGAACCGGTCGGGGAGCATCGAGCGCAGCAGCGCCCGCATGCCACCACCATCGAGCTGGAAGACGCCGAGCGTGTCGCCGCGCTGCATCAGCTCATAGGTCGGCTTGTCGTCGAAGGGGACGTCCTCGAGCACCAGGTCGATGTCGCGGTTGGCGCGGATGTTGCCCAGCGCGTCCTCGAGGGTGTGCAGGTTGGAGAGGCCCAGGAAGTCCATCTTGACCAGGCCGAGCGACTCGCAGGTCGGGTACTCGAACTGGGTGACGACCTGGCCGTCCTGCTTGGGCTCCATCAGCGGGACGACGTCGATGATCGGCTCGGAGGCCATGATCACGCCCGCGGCGTGGATGCCGGTCTGCCGGATCTGGCCCTCGAGACCGAGCGCGGTCTCGTAGATCTTGCGGACGTCGGGGTCGGTGTCGTGCAGGGCACGGAAGTCGCCGCCCTCGCCGTAGCGCTTGTGGTCGGGGTTGAACAGCTCCTTGAGCGGCACCCCCTTGCCCATCACGTCGGGCGGCAGCGCCTTGGTGATCCGGTCGCCGATCGCGAAGCCGTGGTCGAGGATGCGGGCGGCGTCCTTGATCGCCTGCTTGGCCTTGATCCGGCCGAAGGTGGCGATCTGGGCGACCTTCTCCGCGCCGTACTTCTCCGTGACGTACTTGATCGTCTCGCCGCGGCGGTGGTCGTCGAAGTCGATGTCGAAGTCGGGCATCGAGGGACGCTCGGGGTTGAGGAACCGCTCGAAGAAGAGTCCGTGCTCGAGCGGGTCGAGGTCGGTGATCTTCAGCGCGTACGCCACGATCGACCCCGCACCCGAACCACGACCCGGGCCGATCCGGATGCCGTTGTTCTTCGACCACTGGATGAAGTCGGCGACCACGAGGAAGTAGCCCGGGTAGCCCTTCTGCAGGATGACGTCGATCTCGAACTCGACGCGGTCGCGGACCTCCTGGGTGGTCTTCTCCCCGGGGTAGCGGATCTCGATGCCGCGCCAGGTCTCCTTGCGCAGCCAGGACTCCTCGGTCTCCCCCTCGGGGATGTCGGCGAGCGCCATGTAGCCACCGGTCGACTCGGTGAACTGCACGTCGCAGCGCTCGGCGATCAGCAGGGTGTTGTCGCAGGCCTCGATCAGGTCCTGCCGGCCCCACAGCTCGCGCATCTCGGCGGCGGTCTTGATGTAGTAGCCGCTGCCCTCGAACGCGAACCGCTTGCCGCCCTTGGAGTAGGGCGGCTCGTTCATCCGGCTGCCCGACTGCACGCACAGCAGCGCCTCGTGGGCGCCGGCGTCCTCGGGGTTGTTGTAGTGGGAGTCGTTGGTCGCGACGGGTGCGATGTTCATCGCCTTGCCGAGCTTGAGCAGGTCGTCCCGGACCCGCTTCTCGATGGAGATGCCGTGGTCCATCAGCTCGAGGAAGACGTTGTCCTTCCCGAAGATGTCCTGCAGCTCACCGGCCTCCTTGAGCGCCTCGTCCCACTGGCCCAGCCGCAGCCGGGTCTGGATCGCGCCGCTCGGACATCCGGTGGAGACGATGATCCCTTTGGAGTGCTCGGCGAGGATCTCCTTGTCCATCCGGGGCTTGAAGTAGTAGCCCTCCAGGCTGGAACGGCTCGAGAGCCGGAAGAGGTTGTGCATCCCCTCGGTGGACTCGGCCCACATCGTCATGTGGGTGTAGGCGCCACCACCCGAGACGTCGTCGCCGCCCTCCTGCGCCGCATCGCCCTTGCCCCACCGCACCCGCTTGCGCTCGCCGCGCGGGGTGTTCGGCGTGATGTAGGCCTCGATCCCGATGATCGGCTTGACGTCGTGGGCCTTCGCCTTCTTCCAGAAGTCGTAGGCCCCGTGCATGTTGCCGTGGTCGGTCATCGCGATCGCCGGCATCTCGAGCTCGCTGGTCCGCTTGAAGAGACCATCGAGGAGCGAGGCACCATCCAGCATCGAGTATTCGGTGTGGACGTGCAGGTGGACGAAAGAGTCCTTGGAGCCGGCCGCCATTGGCGTGGAGCCCTCCTCGAGGTCGAACGGATGGAGCGGGCGCAGGAGCCCGCGCAAACGGACGACCTGGGGGAAGGACTACAGACTATCTGGCGCCACCGACAGTTTTTCGGGCGGCTGGCCGTACAGTCGTGAGTTGTGGTGACGATCCTCGACGGCGGCCTGTCCAACGCGCTGGAAGCCCGCGGTCACAACGTCTCCGGCGCCCTGTGGACGGCCCGGCTGCTCGACGAGTCGCCGACGGAGATCGCCGCGGTCCACCGCGCCTACTTCGCCGCCGGCGCCGACGTCGCCACCACCGCCAGCTACCAGGCCAGCGTGCCCGGTTTCGTGGAGGCCGGGATGACCGAGACGTACGCCACCGAGCTCCTGCGTCGCAGCGTCCGCGTCGCGCGCGAGGTCGCCGAGGAGGCTCCCGGGCGCCTGGTCGCCGCCTCGGTCGGACCGTACGGCGCCTATCTGGCCGACGGGTCCGAGTACCGCGGCCGATACGGGGTCTCCGCGGCCGCGCTGCGTGACTTCCACGCGCCCCGGCTGGCGCTGCTCGAGACCGAGGACCCCGACCTCATCGCGGTCGAGACCATCCCCGACATCGAGGAGGCCGAGGTGCTCGTCGACCTCCTCGATGACATCGGCCTCCCGGTGTGGTTCTCCTACTCCTGCACCGGCACCCGCACCCGTGCCGACCAGCCCCTGGCCGACGCGCTGGCACTGGCCGCGGGCATCCGCTCCGTGGTCGCGGTCGGCGTCAACTGCTGCGACCCGGCCGACGTCCCTGCCGCCATCCAGCTCGCCACCGCCACCGGCGAGCCCGCCGTCGTCTACCCCAACACCGGGGAGGTCTACGCCGACGGCGCCTGGACCGGCACCCCTCACTTCCGCCCCGGCGAGGCCCTCTCCTGGGTCCGTTCCGGAGCCGCGTACGTCGGTGGCTGCTGCCGCGTCGGCCCCACCGAGATCGCCCTCCTGGCAGCCGAGGCGTCACATGGGTCGGCCGAGTAGGCATCAGCCTGCACACTCGACCGACGCGAGTGACGCCTCGGCCGACCTGGGTGACGCCTCGGCTAGGGCCAGGCCATCCGTACGTCGGGAGTCTTCTCCTGGTTGGCGGAGCCGTCGGTGCGCTCGACCTCGCGCAGCCCGTGGCGAGCGTAGAAGGCCCGCGCGGGGGCGTTCATCTCGAAGACCCAGAGGCCGAAGCCGTCGGGAGTCAGCGACTTCACCAGATCGAGCAGCATCGTGCCGAGGCCGGTGCCCTGGGCTCGGGGGTGGACGAAGAGGTCGTCGAGCCAGGTCGGGGTGAAGGCGACGAAGGCCGAGACGACGCCGGCGACCTCCATGACCCAGACCTGCGACCCCTTCTGAGGCGCCAGGACCTTGACCGCGAGCCACTCCCGGATGTCCGACTCCGGGTAGATCGGCGCCGGCATCGGCGCGGCCGCACGGGCCTCGACGTAGGTGCGGACGATCTCGTCGATGTCCTCGCGCTCCGCGGGCCGGAGCACGGCCTCAGTCGGAGTCGCGGATGACATCGAGCGCGTGCTGGAGGTCGTCGGGGTAGGTCGACTCGAAGGTGACGTACTCACCGGTCTCCGGGTGCTCGAAGCCGAGCTGCACCGCGTGCAGCCACTGCCGCTCGACCCCGACGCGCCGCGCCAGGGCGGGGTCGGCGCCGTAGGTGAGATCGCCGACGCAGGGGTGCTTCAGTGCCGACATGTGGACGCGGATCTGGTGGGTGCGCCCGGTCTCGAGGTGGATCTTGAGCAGCGAGGCGAACCGATGCGCCTCCAGCGTCTCGTAGTGGGTGACCGACTGACGCCCGTCCGCGCGGACCGCGAACTTGTAGTCGTACTTCGGGTTGCGCCCGATCGGGGCGTCGACCGTCCCCTCGAGCGGGTCGGGGTGGCCCTGGACCAGCGCGTGGTAGGTCTTGTCGACCGTGCGCTGCCGGAACGCGTTCTTGAGGACCGAGTAGGCGTGCTCGGACTTGGCGATCACCATCACGCCGGAGGTGCCGACGTCGAGGCGCTGGACGATGCCCTCGCGCTCCTTGGCCCCTGAGGTCGAGATCCGGAAGCCGGCAGCGGCGAGGTGGCCGACGACGGTCTGCCCCTGCCAGCCCGGCGAGGGGTGGACGGCCACGCCGACGGGCTTGTCGATCACCACGAAGGCGTCGTCGTCGTAGATGATCTTGATGCCCTCGACGATCTCGGGCTTGATCTCCAGCGGGTCTGCCTGCGACGGGATCGTCGCGTCGAGCATCGACCCCGCGCTGACCCGGTCGCTCTTGGCCACGGCCGAGCCGTCCACGGTCACCAGGCCCTCGGCGATCAGCTCCGCCGCGCGGGTGCGGGAGAGGCCGAACAGCCGCGCCATGGCGGCGTCGACCCGCTCCCCCTCCAGGCCGTCCGGGACGTGCAGCGTGCGCTGGTCGGCGTGACCGAAGTTCACTTCTTCTCGCCCTCGGACTCGTCCGCGGCGCCGCCGTCGATGGACCCGTCCAGCCCGATCCCCTTGAACGAGAAGATCACGATCAGCACCGCGGCCACGTTGATGCACATGTCGGCGACGTTGAAGATCGGCCAGTTGGGCAGCTGCAGGAAGTCGACCACGTGCCCGACGTAGAAGCCCGGCTCACGCGTCAGCCGGTCGATCAGGTTGCCACTGATGCCCGCGATCAGGATGCCGAGCGCGATGGCCCAGCCCCGGTGACGCACCCGGCGAGCGAACCAGAGCACACCGATCGTGGCCACGATCGAGAGCGTCGTGAAGACCCAGGTGTGGCCGGTTCCCGTCGAGAAGGCCGCTCCCGGGTTGCGGATGATGTTGAGCTGGAGCACCGAGCCAATCAGCTCCTGCGGCTGCCCGGGAACGAGCGTCGCGACCGCCCAGAGCTTCGTGATCTGGTCGATGACCAGCAGAAACACTGCGACGGCCGCGAACTCTGCCCATCGAACAGGGCGCACGTCGGACTCAGGACCGGTATGTGCGTCGCTCAGCGACGCTCCTCGCGCTGCTTGCATGTCATGCACAGTGTGGCACGCGGGAACGCCATGAGCCGCATCTTGCCGATCGGCTCCCCACACGACTCACAGATGCCGTACGAGCCGTCCTCGAGGTATCCCAGGACACGCTCGATCTGAGCCAGCTTGTCCTTCTCGCTGTTGACCACGGTCAGCTCGTGGTCACGCTCGAAGCTGGTCGCTCCCATATCCGCCTGGTCCTGGCCGGCGCCGTCGCCGGAGTCCTTCATCAGGCCGGAGAGCTCGGTCTCGAGAGCGGTGAGCACCTCGAGGCTGTGAGCCCTCATCTCGTGAAGCTCGTCGATGACCTCGTTGAGCTCATCCTTGGTCCACGGGTCCTCGCCGTCCTTCACCTTCAGCTGGTCAGGAGAAACGACGGTCTTGGTTGCTTTCTTAGGCACGGCACTCGCTTTCTGGTGTGTGACACGGCCCCCCGGGCCGCAGGGTGGTCAGGTTTGGCTAGGCGCTCGCCATGGCGCTTCGAACAGCCATGACGTAGGAGCTGGTATTCCCAGAAAGCTCGGGCGTCGTCACCTGGACGCGCCCGACTGCCGCGCTGGCGCGACACCTCATCGGTACAGACATGGAGTCCCCTTTCTCCTGCCGTCACTTCGCGCCGCCGAGTCGGTGCGGAGTGCGTGCCCGGAATGTAGCCCGGGAATCGGCTCTGCTCAACTAACACACCGAAACTGAACAGATATTGGTCCGCAGCGTGGAAAAACTCCGAAATCCTCTTACAGGACCCGCCTCACCTGCTACAACGCGTTTCCGTCCGAGCCGGCAGAACCTGGCAGGAAGCATCGGACGCACGCATCGGCCGGCCCCGCGATGCGGGACCGGCCGACGGAAGCCTGACTACGAGGGCCTCAGCCCTCGTCCTCCCCCAGGATGGAGCGCAGACGCTTGGGCGCAGGGCCCGACTCGTTGACGGCGGCCGCCATCACGGGCGCCTGTGACTCAGCCGAGTTGTTGAGCGCGTCGAGCTGCTGCGTGAAGTAGCTCTTCAGGCGGGAGCGGTACTCACGCTCGAAGTTACGCAGGGTGTCGACCTCGGTGGTCAGGTTGTCCTTCTCACGCTCGAGCTCGCCGAAGAGCTGCTGGCGACGCTCGGCGGTCTCGCTGTCGAGCATCTGCGCACGGGTGCGCGCATCGGCCTCCATGCGGTCGGCCTTCGACTTCGACTCGGCCTCGAGGCGCTCGGCCTTGGTGCGGGCCTCGCCGACGATCTTGTCGGCGTCGTTCTTGGCCGTGTCGATGAGCGCGTCGTGGTTGCGCGTGGCCAGCTCGAGCAGGCGCGCGGCGGCGTTGGACGCCTCCGGCACGGTCTCGACCCGGATCGTCTCGATACCGCCGGTCTGCGGTGCCTCCTGATACATCGGCATCTGGTGCGAGACCGGCTCAGGAGCCGGCATCGGCTCAGGAGCAGGCGGCTCGGGAGCCATCGGGAAGGACGGACCCCCACCCGACTGCGCAGATGCCAACTTCCCGCGAAGGTCGTCGTTCTCCCGGGTGAGACGTGCCAGTTCGGCCTCGACCTCGTCGAGGAACTGGTCCACCTCGCCCATGTCGTAGCCCTCGCGGAGCCGGACGGGAGTAAAGCGCTTGTTGCTCACGTCCTCTGGCGTCAGCGGCATGACCTCACCCATTCATTACTCGGTTGACTCAGACGTACGGACTGCACCGCCGGGGGGCGGCATCAGGTAATGCTGTCGAAACTCTAGCGCCTGTCCGTAGACATGCCAGATGCGGACCGCATCCAGGCACCTACGAGCAGGTGTCGAAGGCCTCAGCTCTGGTTGAAGAAGCCGCCCTCAACGATCCTCTGCTTGGCCTCAGCCGTGACCGAAACGTTCGCAGGTGAGATAAGAAACACCTTGTTGGTGACCCTCTCGATGTTCCCATAGGTAGCAAAGATCAGGCCCGCGGCAAAGTCGACAAGCCGTTTCGCGTCCGCATCGTTCATCTCGGTGAGGTTCATGATCACCGGCGTGCCGTCGCGGTAGTTCTCGCCGACTTGACGCGCTTCGTTGTAGGACGTCGGGGTCAGCGTGATGATCTTGGAAAGCTCTGCCACCGCAGGCACCACCGTTGCTCGTCGCCGCTCGGAAAGGTCGGCCACCGGAGCCGGACGTGACTGCTTGGACCGCACCGGCGCCTTGACGGCCTCGTGGGAGCGGGTCTCGTCGTCGTCACCCTCGTAGACATCGTCGTCGTACCCAGTGTCCTCGAGCAGGCCGAGGTATTCACCGAACCTGCGCATCGCGCCGCTCATGTGTGTCCCACCTTCCCCAAAGTATTGCTGTCCGAGACATTACTTGACAGTTGGCCTCTCTCCGAGGACCGCAGACCCGACACGTACGTGTGTCGCGCCATGGGCAATCGCCTGCTCCAGGTCGCCGCTCATCCCGGCCGACAGCACCGTCGCCTCGGGATATTCGACCAGGAAGTCCTCACGGATCCGCGCCAGCCGGGCGAACGCCTGCTCCGGATCCTCGCCAAGAGGCGCGACCGCCATCAGGCCCCGCAGCCGGAGACCGTCGGTCGCCTCGACCTCAGCAGCCAGGTCGCGTACGTCACCGGGATCCGCCCCGGCACGACCCTCGCGCCCGGGCGGGTCGAGGGAGACCTGCAGGAGCACGTCGAGGATCTGGCCACGCTCCCCCGCGCCGCGGCTGAGCCGGGGCAACAGGGAGGAGCGGTCGACGGACTCGACCACGTCGGCGTATCCGGCCACGGCCGCCGCCTTGTTGGACTGAAGCCCGCCGACGTAGTGCCAGCGCAGCCCGAGGTCGGCGCACTCGGCCGCCTTGGCCGCCGCCTCCTGGTGGCGGTTCTCGCCGACGTCGGTCACGCCGAGACCGGCCAGGATGCGTACGTCGGAGGCGGGGAAGAACTTGGTGACCACGACGAGGTGGACGTCGTCGGCGGGGCGACCGGCGGCCTTGGCGGCCACCGCGATCCGCTCGCGGGTCTCGGCGAGCCCCGCGGCGATCTCATCGGCGCGACCGGTAGCCATCAGGCACCACGCAGCCGGATCAGGGCACCCAGCGACATGCCGGCGCCGTCGCGGCGGTAGGAGTAGAGGTCGTCGGACTCGCGGGTGCAGCGGCTGGCGTCGACCGCCTCGACGCCCTCCCGTGCCAGCTGGGCGAGCACTCCGGCGCCGACGTCGAGGCTCGGGGTGCCCCAGCTCGTGGTGGCACGCGTGGCCGGCTCGACCGCGGCGATCTCCTCCTGCATCTCGGCAGGCACCTCGTAGCACTTGCCGCACACGTGCGGTCCGACCCAGGCGGTGATCCGCGTCGCGCCGAGCGCGCGCATCCGGGCGATGGTCTCGGGCACGACCCCGACCGCCATCCCCTTGCGTCCGGCGTGCGCCGCGCCGATGACCCCGGCCGCCTCGTCGGCGAACAGCACGGGTACGCAGTCGGCGGTGCGGACCAGCAGCACCAGGTCACGCTCGGTGGTGACGATCCCGTCCGCCTCCGGACGGGTGCCGCACGCCGCGTCGACGACCGCGTTGCCGTGGACCTGGTAGAGGTCGGCGTAGGGAGCGCCGTCGGCGAAGTCGGCCAACAGCAGCCGATGGTTCTCGGCCTTCGCCTCCGGCGAGTCCGAGCCGTTGACCGCCAGGTTGAGCTCGGCGTACGGAGCGAGACTGACCCCGCCGTACCTGTCGGTGAACGCCAGGTCGACGAGGCCTGCGGAGGCTCGGAAGGAGAACAAGCGAGGGCCTTACTTCAAGAAATCGGGAACGTCGAGCTCATCATCGCTGTACTGCACGCTCGGAGCGGGCTTCTTGGCGACCGGGGCGGGCTCGGCCGGCGGAGCCGCGGGCGGGGGCGTGGCCGGGGCCGGCTTGGCGGGCGCGGCGGTCGGCGTCTCCTCGGACTCCTCGGCGCGACGGGTCGCGACCGCGGTGGCCACGGCGGCGGTCTCGCCGTTGCCGGCGGACTGGGAGCCGCTGGAGCGGCCCTGCACGCTGCCGAGTGCCGAGGCGCCCTCGCGGCGCTTGGGCATGCCGCCGTCGAAGCCGGCCGCGATCACCGTGACCCGGACCTCGTCACCGAGCGCGTCGTCGATGGTCGCGCCGAAGATGATGTTGGCCTCCTGGTGGACCGCGTCGGCGACCAGCGCGGCGGCCTCGTTGATCTCGAAGAGGCCGAGGTCGGAGCCACCAGCGATCGAGAGCAGGACCCCGTGAGCGCCGTCGATCGACGCCTCCAGCAGCGGCGAGGAGACGGCCATCTCGGCGGCCTCGACGCTGCGGTTGTCACCGCGCGCGGACCCTATTCCCATCAGCGCCGAGCCGGCGTTGGACATGACCGACTTCACGTCGGCGAAGTCGAGGTTGATCAGGCCGGGCGTGGTGATCAGGTCGGTGATGCCGGAGACACCCTGCAGCAGCACCTGGTCGGCCTGGCGGAACGCGTCCATCACCGACACGTTGCGGTCCGAGATCGACAGCAGCCGGTCGTTGGGGATGACGATGAGGGTGTCGACCTCCTCGCGAAGCTTGGAGATGCCGTCCTCGGCGGAGTTGGCGCGCCGGCGGCCCTCGAAGGCGAACGGGCGGGTCACCACACCGATGGTCAGGGCACCGAGGCTGCGGGCGATGCGGGCCACGACCGGAGCCCCACCGGTGCCGGTGCCGCCACCCTCACCCGCGGTCACGAAGACCATGTCGGCGCCCTTGATGACCTCTTCGATCTCGTCGGCGTGGTCCTCGGCGGCGCTCTCTCCCACACTCGGGTTGGCGCCGGCACCGAGACCACGGGTCAGCTCGCGACCGATGTCGAGCTTGACGTCGGCGTCGCTCATCAGCAGCGCCTGGGCGTCGGTGTTGATGGCGATGAACTCGACCCCCTTGAGGCCGACCTCGATCATCCGGTTGACAGCGTTGACGCCGCCGCCACCGATGCCGACGACCTTGATGATCGCCAGATAGTTCTGTGCAGCTCCCACGGTGGTCGCCCCTTCGATCGCTGGTTGGTCCTACGGCGGTTCTTAACCCTTACCCTCAACCTGAGGGTTATAGTTATGTCAACCTCGCCGTTCTCAGAACAGTAGGCAGACGTACGTCCTCAAACTGGCGCGACACGCGGACGCGGATCAGTTGTGCCGATCTCGTGCCTTCCGGTAGGGGCGATGTGGCAGAGCCCGTCCGGAAGAGGATCAGTCGACGCTCTTGCTGGTGACCGGCTGGCCGGGCACGGAGACGTCGTAGCGGGCCACGTCGGGCTCCGCCTTCATCAACGCGACCAGCACCTCGGCCTTGGTGTCGGACTGGGCGCTGCTCCCCCACACCACACGCTTGTCGTTGCGCAGCTCCAGGGAGATCGAGTCGACGGTGGTCACCTCGACGTGGTCGACCCTCTTGGCCAGGTCGGCCGGGAGCGCCGAGGCCACCGCGGCGGCCTCGCGGAGCGCGTCGGAGTTGGTGCCGGTCACGGTGTTCACCATCGGCAGGCCCGAGGGCGCCTTCTCGTAGTCCCAGAAGACGGTGCCGGTCTCGTCGAGCGCGCGGAGCCGGCCGCCGATGGAGACGACGGCCACCGGCGTACGTTCGGTGACGTCGACCCGGATCTTGTCGGGCCACTCGCGCGAGACGTTGACCGAGCGCACCATCGGCAGCCCGTTGAGCACCCGCACCTGCACCGCCTCGAGGTCGGCGGTGGCCAGCGGCTCGCCGACCGGGACGGCCGCGAACTCGACGACCTGCTTGGCGCTGGTCATCTTCATCGAGCCGTGCACCGAGGTGCCCTTGACCTGCAGCCAGGTGGAGAAGTAGACCGCCCAGATCCCGCCGAGCAGGAGGGCGATGACCAGGGTGCCGACGATGAGGTAGCGCCAGGCGAGCCAGCGCCGGCGCCACTGGCGCCGCGCGAAGGCCTTGCGGCTCTTCAGGGTCGCCGGATCGACCGCGGCAGGCTCGTCGTGAGACTCCTCCTGCTCCGGTTCGGTGCTCGACTCCGCGCCGGCCGCGGCCTCCTCCGAGGCGAGGTCGATCTCGCGATCCCCCGTCGCCTCCAGGGCCTCGGCGATCTCGGCGTCCGCGCCCGGCCCCTTGTCAGCCATGCTCGCCTCCCCCAGCGTTACTGCTCTGCCGTACGTAGCCTGGCGAGCACCATCGGGCCCACCTCGGTCACGGTACCCGCCCCGAGGGTGAGAACCAGGTCACCCGGTCGGGCGCGGCGGGCCAGCTCGGCGGCGGCCTCCTCGAGCCCGGCGACGCTGGCGACCCGGTCCGGCGCCAGCGGCACCGCGTCGGCGACCAGCTTGCCGGTGACCTCGGGGTCGTAGTCCTCGCGGGCGAGGTAGACGTCGAGGACGACCACCTCGTCGGCGGCGCCGAGCACGCGGCCCATCTCCTCACCGAAGATCCGGGTGCGGGAGACCATGTGCGGCTGGAAGGCGACGATGAGCCGCCCCTCCCCCGCCACGGACCGGCCGGAGACGAGGTCGCCGGTGATCTCGGAGGGGTGGTGGGCGTAGGAGTCGTAGACGCGTACGCCTGCGGCCTCTCCCTTGCGCTCCATCCGCCGCCGGGTGCCGGTGAACGACTCCAGCCCCGCCTTGAGCAGGTCGAAGGAGTGACCGAGGCGCAGGCCGACCGTCAACGCGGCCAACGCGTCAGCGACGTAGTGACGCCCGGGGATCTGCAGGGTGATCCGGCCCAGCTCGTCGAGCCCGTCGACGACGGTGAAGGAGGAGGTGGTGCCGGCCAGGACGACGTCGACGGCGCGTACGTCGGCCAGCTCCGACTCGCCGACGCCGACGAATCGGCGGCCGAGCGAGTGGGCGACGTGACGCAGGTCGGCGGCGCCCGGGTCGTCGATGACCGCGACCAGGAACCCGTCGGGAGCCAGCCGCCCCACGAACTGGGCGAACCCCTCCCGGTAGGCCTCCTCGGTCCCCCACTGGTCGAGGTGGTCGGCCTCGACGTTGGTGACGACCGCGGCGTAGGGCTTGTAGACCAGGAAGGCGCCGTCGGACTCGTCGGCCTCGGCCACGAACAGGTCGCCCGAACCCTCGGCGGCGTTGGTGCCCGAGGCGGCCAGCTCGCCACCGACGGTGTAGGTCGGTGCGGCGCCCGCGGCCTGCAGGGCGACGGTCAGCAGCGAGGTGGTGGTGGTCTTGCCATGGGTGCCGGCGACGGCGAGGACACGGCGGCCCTCCATCACCGAGGCCAGGCCGGCCGAGCGCGGGTAGATCCGCAGACCCTTCTCGACGGCCGCGACGTACTCGGGGTTGTCGTCGCGGATCGCCGTGGAGACGATCAGCGTGTCGACGCCGTCGACCTGCGAGGCGTCGTGACCGACGTAGACGGTCGCACCCTCCTCGCGGAGCGCGGCGACCATCGAGGAGTCGGCGCCGTCGCTGCCGGAGACCTGGATCCCGCGGGCCAGCATGACCCGGGCGATCGCCGAGAGGCCCGCTCCACCGATGCCGATGAAATGGACCCTGCCCAGCTGCTCAGCGGGAAGGATGTGCTCAGGAACAGGCACCCTCATGACTTACCTCCTTGCACCGTCTCCAGCACGATCCGCGCCAGCCGCTCGTCCGCGTCCCGCGGCACCAGGTCGCTGGCGGCCTTGGACATCGCCTCGAGCCGGGCGCGGTCGGTGACGATCGGGGGCACGTGGCTGCTGACCCATGCGGCGCTCATCTCGGCGTCGGAGACCAGCACGGCGCCGCCGGCGTCGACGACGGCACGCGCGTTGAGCGACTGCTCGCCGTTGCCGATCGGGAGAGGTACGTAGACGGCGGGGATCCCGACGGCGCTGGCCTCGATCACCGAGTTGGCGCCGGAGCGGCAGATCATCAGGTCTGCCGCGGCCAGGGCAAGGTCCATCCGGTCGACGTAGTTGAGCACGTGGTAGCCGGGGCCGGGCGAGGCCAGCTCGTTCTTCGGACCGATCACGTGGAGCACCTGGATCCCGTTGCGGGCCAGGGCCGGGTAGGCACCGGAGACCGACTCGTTGATCGTCCGGGCGCCCTGCGAGCCGCCGGTGACCACGATCGTGGGGCGGTGCTGGTCGAGCCCGAAGAAGCTGCGCGCCTCCGCGCGCAGCGCCCAGCGGTCCAGCGTCGAGATCATCCGGCGGATCGGCAGCCCGATGTATTCGGCCTTGGGCAGCTTGGTGTCCGGGAAGCTCACCGCGACCCGGTCGGCGACCCGGGCTCCCGCCTTGTTGGCGAGACCCGGCATGGCGTTGCCCTCGTGCACGACGATCGGGATGTGGCGCCGCTTCGCGGCGAGGTAGGCCGGCATCGAGACGTACCCGCCGTAGCCGACGACCACGTCGGGCTTGATCCGGTCGAGCACCTCGTAGGTCGCGTCGACCGCGCCCTTCAGGTTCGCCGGCACCTTCAGCAGGTCGCTGCTGAGCTGGCGCGGCATCGGGACCGGCGGGATCAGTTCGAGCGGGTAGCCCGCGGCGGGAACCACCTGGTTCTCCAGGCCGCGAGGCGTGCCGAGGCAGGTCACCTCCACGCTGGGGTCCAGACGGCGCAGGGCATCAGCCGTGGCGAGCAGGGGGGATGTGTGTCCGGCGGTGCCACCACCGGCGAGGAGGGCCTTCATGATGCGTCCGAACTTATCGGTTGCGTTGAGCGGACCGGTAAGCGGCTGCCTGGCGGGCCCGATCCTTTGCCAAGGCTTTACGCTGCTTCAGCGCCGCGGCCGCCGCCGGTTCACGACGGGCGAAGCCGATCACGACGCCGAGCGCCACCATCGACGGGATCAGCGCGGAGCCGCCGTAGGAGACCAGCGGCAGCGGGATGCCGATGACCGGCAGCAGCGCGAGCACCATGCCGACGTTGATGATCATCTGGCCCAGCAGCCAGACCAGCACGCCGAAGCTGAAGTAGCGGACGAACGGCCGGTCGGTCTGGCGGGCGACCTTGACCAGCGCGAAGGCGAGAGTCAGGAAGAGGCCGACGACGAGCAGGGTGCCGACCAGGCCGAGCTCCTCACCCAGCACCGCGAAGATGTAGTCGGTGTGGGCCTCGGGCAGGTCGCCCCACTTCTGCTGCGACGCCCCGATCCCCTGCCCCAGGACACCACCCGAGCTGAGCGCGTAGAGACCGTGGGAGGGCTGCCAGCCCTGTCCGTGGAAGTCCTTGAACGGGTCCACGAAGCTGGTCAGCCGGGCAAGTCGCTCGGTGTCCGTGCTGATCAGGAACAGCACCGAGACGCCGATGATCGAGATCGCCATCCCGAAGAGCCGCCCGGGCGCCCCGACCACCCACAGCATCCCGAGCACGATCGCGAAGAAGACCAGGGCGGTGCCGAGATCGCGGCCGGCGAGGACGAGCCCGGTAGCCAGCGCGATGCCGGGCAGGACCGGCATCAGCACCTCGTGGAGGCTGTCGAGTCGGCGCTCCTTGAGCGCGTAGACGTGGGCCGCCCACAGCACGATCCCCAGCTTGGCGATCTCGCTCGGCTGGATCTTGACCGGGCCGGCCCCGATCCAGTTCTGCTGGCCGTTGACGTCGTGGCCCAAGAAGATGGTCAGGAAGAGCAGCACGCAGGCGATGACGTATCCCGGCCAGGCCAGCCGTCGCAGATGCTTCGGCCGGATCTTGGAGGCGATGAACGCACACGGGATACCGATGATCACCCAGAGCACCTGCCGCCCGACGATCGCGTAGGAGTTGCCCATCTGGGTGTAGGCCCACACGCTCGAGGCGCTCAGCACCATGATCAGCCCGATGGTCAGCAGCAGCGCGGTGCTGGTGAGCAGCAGGTAGTAGGCGGCCAGCGGCCGGTTCAACGCGACCCTGAGCGCGTGGAACCAGGCCTTGAGATAGCCGAGGACCGACTTCGGGTACGCCTTGGCCTGCTCGGCCGGGCCGGTACCGGTCTGGTCGGGGCTGGTGGTCGTCACGGCCTACCTCCCAGTTGCGGTGCGACGTACGTCGATTACATTCTCGCCGCCGCCTCGGCGTTCGCCGCGCATCTCCCCCGCGTGTCGCCCTCACGCCGGCCGAGCCGCGAGCGGCTCGACCAGCGACCTAGAGTCGGCGGCGTACGGCGTCGGCGAAGGCGTCGCCGCGGACCTTGTAGTCGCGGAACTGGTCCTGGCTGGCGCAGCCGGGGGCCAACAGCACGGTGTCGCCGGGCTTGGCCAGCGCGGCGGCGATCTCGACCGCCTCCGCGAGCGCGGCCACGCCGTCGGGGTCGTCGAGCTCGACGACCTCCAGGTCACCTGCGTGGGCGGCGAGGGCGGAGGCGATGACGTCGCGGTCCTGGCCGATCAGGACGACGGCCCGCAGCCGGTCGTGGATGGAGGCGACCAGGTCCTCGAACCGGGCGCCCTTGGCCAGCCCGCCGGCGATCCAGATCACCGGGTCGTAGGCCTGCAGCGAGGCCTGGGCGGCGTGCGGGTTGGTCGCCTTGGAGTCGTCGATCCAGGTCACGCCGTCGGCCTCGGCTACGACCTCGATGCGGTGGCCGTCGGGGCGGAACGACTTCAACCCGTCGCGCACGGCGGCCTGGGAGACCCCGTGGGCACGGGCGAGCGCGGCCGCGGCCAGCGCGTTCTGGACGTAGTGAGGTGCGGCGGAGGCGAGGTCGGAGATCTGGCACAGCTCCGCGGCGGAGGTCTGGCGCTCCTCGATGAAGGCCCGGTCGACCAGGATGTCCTCGACGATCCCGAGCTGACCCACCGCCGGGGTGCCGAGGGTGAAGCCGATGGCGCGGGCGCCCTCGACGACGTCGGCCTCCTCGACCAGGTGCAGCGTGGCCTCGTCGGCGACGTTGAAGATGCAGGCCCGCTCGACGCCCTCGTAGACGCGGCCCTTGTCGGCGGCGTACTCGGTCATCGAGGGGTACCAGTCGAGGTGGTCCTCGGCGATGTTGAGGACGACGGCGGCCTCGGCGCCCATCGAGGAGGTGTAGTGGAGCTGGAAGGAGGAGAGCTCCACGGCCAGGACGTCATAGGGCTCGGGGTCCATCACGGCCTCGACGATCGGCAGGCCGACGTTGCCGACGGCGACGGACCGGAGCCCGGCCGTACGCAGGATGTTGTCGAGCATCTGCACGGTCGTGGTCTTGCCGTTGGTGCCGGTGACCGCCAGCCAGGGGGCGGCGTTGTCGGGGTCGCGCA
The DNA here is from genome assembly GCF_042730435.1 of Nocardioides sp. NPDC059952. NCBI lineage: Bacteria > Bacillati > Actinomycetota > Actinomycetes > Propionibacteriales > Nocardioidaceae > Nocardioides > Nocardioides sp. NPDC059952. Next base: position 50,844 of record NZ_JBHWLY010000032.1, read on the forward strand.
GCCGCCAGGCGAGCTCGACCTCTCCCCAGATCGGGATCCCGCGCTCGCGCGCCTGGGCGAGCAGCGGCGCGGTCGGCCGCCAGCCGGGAGAGGTGACCACGACGTCGACGTCGTCGGGCAGCACGTGGGTGGCGCCCTCGCCGAGGCGTACGTCGGCACCCAGGATGCCGAGGAGCTTGGCCTTCTCCTGGCGCTCCTCGTCGCCCGGCGACTCGTCGAGCGCGATCACGCTCGCACCGAGGTGGGTCAGGTTGTCGGCGGCGGCGAAACCGGAGACGCCGAAGCCGGCCACGACCGCCTTCACGCCCTCCCAGGAGTCGTTGCGGCCGAGCTGGTCGAGGGATTCAGGGTCCATCAGATCGTCGCCACCCATTCGGCGTAGAAGATTCCGAGGCCGGCCGCGACGCAGAGGCCGGTGATGATCCAGAACCGGATCACCACGGTGACCTGCTCCCAGCCCAGCAGCTCGAAGTGGTGATGGATGGGTGTCATCCGGAAGATGCGTTTCGGGGTGCCGGTCAGGCGTCGAGAGAGCTTGAACCAGCTGACCTGCAGCATCACCGCGGAGGTCTCCATCACGAACAGACCGCCGAGGATGATCAGCAGGAACTCGGTGTGCGACAGGATCGCGAACCCGGCCAGCACGGAGCCGAGCGCGAGCGAGCCGGTGTCGCCCATGAAGATCCGCGCCGGGCTCGCGTTCCACCACAGGAAGCCGATGCACGCGCCGCTGATCGCGGCGCCGAGGATCGCCATGTCGAGCGGGTCGCGCACCTCGTAGCAGGTGCCGATCTCCACGCTCGGGCGGCCGCAGCGCTGGTTGTTCTGCCAGATCGAGATGATCGTGTAGGCGGCGAAGACGATCGCTGCCGAGGCCGCCAGCAGTCCGTCGAGACCGTCGGTGAGGTTGGTGGCGTTGGACGTGCCGGTGACCATGATCCAGAAGACCAAGAGCAGCAGGGCGCCACCGAGCCAGTAGAGGATCCCGTCTCCGCCGAGGAAGTGCGGCCCGAAGTCGCGGATGAAGGAGAGCTGGTCCGCCGCCGGTGTGATGCCGTCGGCGTTGGCGAGGCCGGGATGGATCGCCACCACGCCGAAGCCGACCGCGACCAGCGTCTGCCCGACCATCTTGGACCAGGCACGCAGACCCAGGTTCCGCTGCATGAAGACCTTGATGTAGTCGTCCACGAATCCGACGGCCGCCATGCCGACGAAGAGGAAGAGCAGCAGATAAGCCGTCGCGCTGGGTGCGTCGCCGGTGAGCAGCTTGGCCACGACGTAGCCGACGATGACCGAGATCACGATCGCGACACCACCCATCGTCGGCGTGCCGCGCTTGGTGCGGTGGGTCGTCGGCCCGTCCTCGCGGATCTCCTGGCCGAAGCCCAGCTTCGTGAACTGGAGGATCGCAAATCGAGTGCCGAGCAGCGAGAACAGAAGCGCAATCGCTCCGCTCAGCAAGATCGCTCTCATGTCAGCCGGGTGCCTTCCTTGCCATGCCGTTCCATGTCCTTGCCCCCGGGCCGGTGTGCATAGCGAAGACACCGGCCCCCGGCATTCTTCCCTACGGGTTCGCCGGCTCTGCGGCACCCCGCCGTATCAGCACATCGATCACTGTGACGCCAGCGCCGCACGCACGACCTCGCGGTCGTCGAACGGGTGGGTGACGCCATTGATCTCCTGGCCCGTCTCATGGCCCTTACCTGCGACAACGACGATATCCCCGGGTGCGGCTAGGTCGATGGCGCGCTCGATCGCGGCACGCCTGTCGCCGATCTCCTCGACGCTCGCGCTCCCGCCCTCGGTGCCGTCGAGGACCTGTCGCCGGATGCTCGCCGGGTCCTCGGTGCGGGGGTTGTCGTCGGTGACGATCACGTGGTCGGCCAGGCGCGCGCTGATCTCCCCCATGATCGGCCGCTTCCCGGTGTCGCGGTCGCCCCCGGCCCCGATCACGACGATCAGCCGGGACTCGGTCAGCGGACGGAGCGTGCCGAGCGCGGCCTCGACCGCGTCCGGCTTGTGCGCGTAGTCGACCACGACGGTGAACGGCTGGCCCTCGTCGATCCGCTCGAGGCGCCCGGGGACGCCGGAGCCCTTCGCCAGGGCGGTGGCGACGTCGCGTACGACGCTCTCGTCCCCGTACGCCTGGTGGATGCTCGCCAGCGCGGCGAGGGTGTTGCTGACGTTGTAGTCGCCGGCCAGCGGGCTGGCGGCCGGGAAGACGAGCCCGTCGGGGCCGTGGACGGTGAAGCTGGAGCCGTCGGGGCGCAGCTCGACGTCGGTGGCGCGCCAGTCGGCGGTGTCGTCGTGCAGCGCGTAGGTGAGGATCGGGATGGCCGCCTCCGCGGCGAGGCGGCGGCCGTGCTCGTCGTCGATGTTGACGATGCCCAGCTTCGCCCGCTCCGGGGTGAACAGGTCGGCCTTCGCCGCGTAGTAGTCCTCGACCGTCTCGTGGAAGTCGAGGTGGTCGCGACCCAGGTTGAGGAAGACGGCGACGTCGAAGACGACCCCGTCGACACGGCCCATCACCAGGGCGTGGGAGGAGACCTCCATGGCGCACGCCTCCGTCCCCTCCTCGACCATCCGGGCGAAGAGACCGTGCAGGTCGGGAGCCTCGGGCGTGGTCAGTGGCGTCTTCACGTCCCGCCCGCCGATCCGGGTGCCGACGGTGCCGATGACGCCGGCGCGGTGGCCGGCGTCGAGCAGCGCGCTCTCGGCAAGCCGGGTGGTCGTCGTCTTGCCCTGGGTGCCGGTCACGCCGATCAGCCGCAGCCTGCCCGAGGGGTTGCCGTAGACGCGGGCCGAGAGCGAGCCGAGCACCTTGCGGGGTTTCTCGACGAGCAGCACGGGCACGTCGGCGAGGCCCTGGGCCTCCAGCTCGGCGGCGCCGGCGGCATCGGTGAGCACCGCGACCGCTCCGGCCTCGACGGCACCGGCGGCGTAGCCGGCGCCGTGCGCCCGGCTGCCGGGGAGGGCAGCGTAGAGGTCACCGGGAAGCACCCGTTGGGAGCTCAGCGTGACCCCGGTGACGCGGGCCTCGCCGCGCACCTCCAGACCGAACTCGCCGGCCAGCTCGGCCAGCGTCACCGGCTCGGTCACTCGCGGGCGGGTCGGGCTCTTCGGCTCCGCCGTCTCGTACGCACTGCTCACCTGGCGAAGGTTATCCGCCCGGCGGGACCAGGTCCCGCCGGGCCGACCTCAGGCGTGGCGCAGCTGGGTCAGCGCCGCGGCGCTGAGCTCGTGCGGCTCCTGGCCGGGAACGACGAGCACGACAGGTACGCCGGCGTTCCGCACGACCGCTGAGGTGATCGAGCCGTCGGCAAGCTGCGCGGCCCGGCCCCGGGGCGAGGAGCCGATCGCGATCGTGCGGACCCCGGCCTCGGTGGCGTACCTGGCCAGCTCCACCCCGGCGCTGGCGTGGTCGCCGACGCTGTGCAGCACCAGGCCGGTCGCGGTCACCCCGCGGGCGGCGAGGCGGTCCAGGTGGGCGCGTACGGTCGCGGCAGCCATCTCCGGCTCCTCCGCGTCGATGGCCAGCTCCTCGACGACCTCGGTCTCGCGGACGTGGACCACCTCCAGCGGCGCTCCTTCGGCGGCGGCCATCTCGGCGGCCCGGTCGACGACGGCGTCGGCGTCGAGGGTGGCGCCGACGGCGACCAGCACCGGCCGGCCCTCACCGCGGACCGGCCCGACGGGCTCGAGCGTCGGCGCGACCGGCTCGGCGGTCTGCGCCGACTCGGCGGCCGTGATCAGCCGGTGGCCGCTGGCCAGGACGGGGATCGCGATCAGGAACGCCGCGGCGCCGACGTAGAAGGCCACCGACTGGTCGGTCGCCTCGGCGATCTTGCCCGCGGCGAACGGTGCGAGGCCACCGCCGATGAAGCGTACGAACCCGTAGGCCGAGGATGCGATCGGCCGCTCCACCGGCGAGACCAGCATGACCGCCTGGGTGGTCAGCGTGTTGTTGAGGCCGACGAAGATCCCGGACAGGATCACGGCCACGATGACCACGGTCGGCGAGGAGACGCCCAGGCCGATGATGGCGAGCAGGGCGCCGAGACCGAGCAGGTTGACGTAGAGCGTCGGCGCGGTGCCGAAGCGGCGCTGCGCCCACGGCGCACCCCACACGGCGAAGACGGCGACCAGGATGCCCCAGGCGAAGAAGACCCAGCCGAGCTGCAGCGGGTCGTGCAGGTCCATCGGGTAGGGCGCGAAGCCGAGAAGGGTGAAGAAGCCCCAGTTGTAGAGCAGCGCCATGATGCCCATCGTCAGCAGCCCGCGGTGGCGCAGCGCGGCGAGCGGTGCGAGCAACGAGACCTTCTTCTCCGGCTTGGGCGTCGGTGGCAGGAAGACCAGGGTGGCGACCAGCGCGATCGCCATCAGCGCGGAGACGCCGAAGAACGGTCCGCGCCAGGAGATGCCGCCCAGGACACCACCGAGGAGGGGGCCGACCGCGATGCCGAGACCGAGCGCGGTCTCGTAGAGGATGATCGCCCCGGCGAACCCTCCGGTCGCGGAGCTGACGATGACCGCCAGGCTCGTGGAGATGAACAGGGCGTTGCCCAGGCCCCAGCCGGCGCGGAAGCCGACGATGCCGTCGACGCCGCCGGCCGTCCCGGCCAGCCCGGCGAACACGACGATCAGGACCAGGCCGACGATCAGCGTCCACTTCGCGCCGATCCGGCTGGAGACCCAGCCGACGCCGATCATCGCCACGGCGGTCACCACGAGATAGCTGGTGAACAGCAGCGACACCTGCGCCGGCGTCGCCTCCAGCTCCTCGGCGAGCACCGGCAGGATCGGGTCGACGAGCCCGATCCCCATGAACGACACCACGCATGCGAACGCGACCGCCCACACGGCGCGTGGTTGCTTGAACGGACTTGCGGCAGCTGCCCTGTGCTGGGAGCTCATTCTTCTTGCCTCTTCTCAGACATCTGTTTCGTACGCGTCGCCGACAGGCCGGCGCGTCAGGACTCGAGCACGGCGTCGACGAGCCGGTCGAGGGCGGGCAGGGCCGCCGCGATGGCCGCGCGGTCGTCCGCGGAGACCCGGGCCAGGGCAGCGTCGAGCACACCGGCTCGCTGCCCGCGCCTGGTCTCGAGGACCTCTCGTCCGGCATCGGTGACCTCCACCAGGACCGCCCGCCGGTCGGCGTCGTCGGCGACCCGGGCCAGCAGCCCCTGCTGGGTCAGCCGGTTGACCAGCTGCGTCATCGCCGGCTGGGACACCCCCGCGACCTTGGCCAGGTCGGTGACCCGCTGCGCCCCGGTCCGTGCCAGTCCACCGAGCACCGTCGCCGCGGTCGGCGAGATGTCTCCCGCGGTCGACACCTCGCGCACCAGTCGCACCACCTTCTCGAGGGCGAGCGACAGGTCACGTCCGGAAGCCATACTCACAGGAGAAACATAACATACCTATGTTATATATCGGAAGTGGGTCAACCCGGTGACAGCACGGGTCCCGTGCTGCCCCGGGCTACCAACCAGTGGGCATCTTCGAAGGCTCGGTGCCGGTCGGCGGGACGCCGTAGCGGCGCAGGGCGAAGGACATGATCTGGGAGAACACCGGACCGGTGACGGTGCCACCGCCACCACCGTTGCCGGGGTTGTGGATGGCCACGTAGACCGTGAACCGCGGGTCGTCGGTCGGGGCGAAACCGCCGAAGGACACCGTGGTGGTGCCGTCGTAGCACTTGCACTCGGAGTTGACCCGCTGAGCCGTTCCGGTCTTGCCGGAGACGCGGTAGCCGTCCACGGCGGCCTGCGGCGCGACGCCGTTGTCCGGGTCGTTGATGACCCGCTCCATCATCTCCGCGGTCTGGGAGGCGGCCTCCTCGGAGACGACGCGAGTGCGCTGGGCGGTGTCGGTGCCGACCTCGGCGCCGGAGTTGTTGGTGGCGCTCCCGGCGATGAGGCTGGGGTCGATGCGTACGCCGCCGTTGGCGATCGTGTTGAGCGCCGCGGTCATCTGCACGGCGTTGACCGAGATCGACTGACCGAAGTCGATGCGGTCCTCGTCGGCCGGGTTCCAGCTCTCCGGCGAGGCGAGCAGGCCGGCCGACTCGGTGTCGAGGCCGAGGCCGGTGCGCCGCCCCTGGCCGAAGGCGGAGAGGTAGTCGCGCAGCTGGCCGTCCTCGTACTTGTCCGCGGCCATCACGGTTCCGATGTTGGAGGACTTCGCGATCACCCCGGCCAGGGTGAACTTCTCCATGCCGTGCTCGTACCAGTCGTGGATGTCCGCGTCGCCCGAGCGGTAGGACCCCGGCACCTTGAGCCGGGTCGAGGGCGAGACGAGCCCCTGGTCGAGCAGGCCGGCGACGGTGAGCACCTTCTGCACCGAGCCCGGCTCGTAGACGTTGGACAGGGCGTTGCTCCCGCGCAGCGCCTTCGGCGAGGCCGCCGGGTCCCGGGCATCGAAGGTCGGGTAGTCGGCAAGGCTCAGGATCTCGCCGGTCTGGGTGTCCATGACCACCGCCATCCCCGACTCCGCGCGCGACTTCTGCACGGCGTCCATCAGGGTCTGCTGCACGTAGTACTGCAGGTCGCGGTCGATGGTGAGGGTCAGGTCGTTGCCGTCGACCGGGTCGACGCGGTTGTTGGTGCCCAGCGGCATCCGGGTGCCGCTGACCTGGCTGGTCGCGTCGTACTCGGCGTGGCCGTCCTTGCCCGCCAGATGCTTGTCGAAGGCAGCCTCGAGGCCCGCGAGCGGGCCGTCGTTGCCCATGAAGCCGACCAGGTTGGCCGCGACGTCGCCGTTGGGGTAGTTGCGCAGCGGGTCGCGGCTGGTCCACAGGCCCTGGTAACCCTTGGCCTTCGCGCGCGCCACCACATCGGTGGCCTTGGTCGCGACGACCTGACGGTCGATGTACTGGAACCGGCTGCCGTCCTTGCGGAGCTTGGTGAGCGCGGAGGCGTAGTCGACCCCGAGCTCCTTGGCCAGGAACGCGGCGATCGCCGGGGCGTCCTTCTTCGTCTGCTTCGGGTCGGCCAGCACCATCAGCCCGTCGGAGGAGTCGGCCAGCGCCTCGCCGTCACGGTCGAGGATCTCGCCGCGCTCGGCCGGCAGCACGACATCGACGACGTTCTCGGCGGCCGCCATCGCGGCGTACGAGTGCGGGTCGATGCCCTGCAGCTGCACCAGCCGGCCACCGAAGACCGAGAGCACCATCGCGACCAGGATGAAGCCGACGCGGAGCCGGATGTGCACCGGCCCGCGGCCCCGCCCGTTCTTGAGCCCCTTCTCAGGCCCCCTCTTCGGGGCGGGCCGCCGGGTCCGGCGCACCGTCCGCTGAGCCATCAGCGAGCCTCACCCGAAGGCGTACGCTGCTGCTCCTCGGCCTCCTGCTTCTCTGCCGCCTCCCGGGCGCGCTTCTTCTCGGCGATCTCGGCCGCCTTCTTCTTGGCGGCGGCCGCCTCGGCAGCCTTCTGCTCGGCGACCAGCACGCTGTAGGGCTTGGCGACCTTCGGGTGCAGCGGTGGGGTCGCGGAGCGGTCGGCCGGAGCCGCCTCGCCCTCGATCTTCGCCGCGGGGACCCTCAGCATGGCCGCGTTCTGCGGGACGACCATGCCGAGCTCCTTCGCCTTGGCGGCGATCTTGTGCGGGTCCTCCATCTTCTTCAGCTCGCCGTCGAGCGCCTGCTCGCGGGCGGCCAGGGTGGTCGCCTGCTCCTGCAGCTTCTGCTCCTGGAAGGCCGACTGCTGCATGGAGGTGTTGAAGACGAGCAGACCCACGACGCCACCGACGAGCAGCATCGAGACGAGCACGACGAACGGCAGCCGCGGAGCCATCGGGCCGGGCAGCGGCGCCGGGACCGCGGTGAGGCGCGTCTGGGTCTCGGCGGCCCGGTCCGGGCTGCGCGCGGGCGCCTGTGGCGCGGCGGCGATGCTCATCTGGTTGCTCCAGGGTTCGGCTTGGCTGGGTTGGCTCTTGGGTTGTCTCTTGGGTTGTTTCGGCGCTTGGTGCGCTCCACTGCGCGCAGTCGCACCGAGGCGGCGCGCGGGTTCTCCTCGATCTCTGCTTCGTTGGCCTGCTCGGCACCACGGGTGAGCAGGCGGAACGCCGGCTCGGCCTCGGGCGGCACGAACGGCATGTCCGGAGGTACGTCCAGCTTCGTCGCCTCGGTGAAGGCCCTCTTGGTGAGCCGGTCCTCCAGCGAGTGGTAGGACTCGACCACCACCCGGCCACCGACGCCGACGGCCTCGAGCGAGTCCGGCAGTGCCTGCCGCAGCGCCCCCAGCTCGTCGTTGACCTCCATCCGCAGCGCCTGGAAGGTGCGCTTGGCCGGGTGTCCGCCGGTGCGACGGGCAGGTGCCGGGATCTCCGCGTAGAGGAGCTCCACCAGGGGCCCGCTCGTCGTGAACGGGACCTTCTCGCGGCGCTTGACGATGGCGTAGGCGATCTTCTTGGCGAACTTCTCCTCGCCGTAGTCCCGCAGGATCCGCGTCAGGTCCCCCGCGGAGTAGTTGTTGAGTACGTCCGCCGCGGTCTGACCCCGGGTGGCGTCCATCCGCATGTCGAGCGGCGCGTCCTCCGCGTAGGCGAAGCCGCGCTCGCGCTGGTCGAGCTGCATCGAGGAGACGCCGAGGTCGAAGAGCACTGCCTGGACCTCGTCCAGGCCCTGGCCGGCGACCACGTCGAGGATCTCGTCGTAGACCGCGTGGACCCCTGTCCACCGGTCGCCGAAACGGGCCAGCCGCTCCCCCGCGATACCGAGGGCGTAGGTGTCTCGGTCGATGCCGATCACGCGTGATCCGGGGATCCGCTCGAGGACGGCCTCGGTGTGACCGCCGTGACCTGTCGTGCAGTCGACCAGGACGCCACCTTCGGCGAGCGCCGGTGCGAGCAGGTCGACGATGCGGTCGAGCATCACCGGCACGTGCTTCTGGTTCGTCACCGCCTCGACCCCCATCGCACGGCTTCGTCTGGTGTGTGTTCTCCCGTGTCTCTGTGGCAGAGCCACGGGCTGACAACGCCACGGATCCGCAGAGCCAGGTCTCATGCCCGCTCCGTCACCACGCTCCGTCATCACGGTGGGCCGTCCGGAGCCGGGGAAGGTGCCCCGGATGGCTGGATGAGTGGAGCGGGACTGAGACCTCGTCCTGCGGATCCGCTGTTGACTTGTCTTGTTTCTGATCAGCTCTGCTGCTTGTCGGTTTGTCGATCTGTCCTTTTATCAGTCCGTCGACTCGTCCAGGTCTGCGAACTTGGCCTGTGCACCCGCGGAGTACTCCGCCCACTTGGCCGGGTCCCAGATCTCGATCCGGTCCATCACACCGATCACCACGACGTCCTTGACGATCCCGGCGTAGTCGCGCAGGAGCGGCGGGATGCCGATCCGGCCCTGCTTGTCGGGTGTCGTCTGCTCGGCCCCCGCAAAGAGGACACGGGCGTAGTCGCGTGCGTCCCGAGAGGTGAGCGGCGTCTGCTGGGCCCGCTGCGCCTCCTGCATGAAGACGTCCTCGGGCCACACCACGAGGCAGTTCTCCTGACCTTGCGTCACGACAACCCCCTCCGCCAGTCGATCTCGGAACTTTGCGGGGAGGAAGATCCGGCCCTTCTCGTCGAGCTTCGGCGTGTACGTGCCCATGAAGAACATGTGCTCGCCCCCGCGGTCAGCTCAACGTGGATCGTTCCTCCACTTTGCCCCACCGTACCCCACAATCCCCCACATTCAAACCACCTTCCTCCCCCACGCGACGATTTCCCACCACGCCCCGCTCCCCCGGCCCGCGTGCGGCGGAGGCCGGCGACGTACCCCTTGCGGGTCACAGTCGGGTCAATGCCGCAGACGCCCGTAGGCGCTACCCCGTACGGTGTTCCCATAAGCAGGATGAGTCGGAAGGACGCGACGTGACGACGCCGTTGGAGGCCTCATCGAATGGGGCAGAGATCGAGACATTGGTGCGGGTCGCGGGCCGCATTCGCGACAGCATCGAGAAGGTGATCGAAGGAAAGACCGACGTCGTCGACTCCACGCTGACCGTGCTGCTCGCCGAGGGACACCTTCTGATCGAGGATGTGCCCGGGGTCGGCAAGACCCAGCTCGCGAAGGCGCTGGCGCGCTCGATCGACTGCTCGGTCCGCCGCATCCAGTTCACGCCCGACCTGCTCCCGAGCGATGTCACCGGGGTGTCGATCTTCAACCAGAACACCCGGGAGTTCGAGTTCCGCCCGGGCGGCATCTTCGCCAACATCGTGGTCGGCGACGAGATCAACCGTGCCTCGCCCAAGACCCAGTCGGCGCTGCTGGAGTGCATGGAGGAGCACCAGGTCACCGTCGACAACGTGACCTACCAGCTGGAGTCGCCGTTCATGGTGATCGCGACCCAGAACCCGATCGAGATGGAGGGGACGTACGCCCTCCCCGAGGCGCAGCGCGACCGGTTCATGGCGCGGGTCTCGGTCGGCTATCCGCCGGTCGGCTCCGAGATCGCGATGCTGGCCAGCCACAGCGCGGCCAACCCGCTCGACGACCTCGACCCGGTCACCGACGCCGTGGAGATCCGCAAGCTCGTCGGCGTCGTCAACCAGGTCTACGTCTCGGAGGCGGTCCGCCGCTACACCGTGGCCCTGACCGCGGCGACCCGCACCAACAACGAGCTCGCCCTGGGCGCCTCGCCGCGCGCGAGCCTCCACCTGCTGCGGGCCGCGAAGGCCCATGCCGCCCTGCACGGACGCGAGTTCGTCCTCCCCGATGACGTACGCAGGCTGACCGGTCCGGTCCTTGCCCACCGTCTTCTCCCCAGCGCCTCCGCGGCGATGCACGGCCGGTCGGTTACCGACATCCTCGAGGCCGTCGTGTCCCACGTGCCGGTGCCACAGGCCTGATCCACGAGGGAGCCACCCGTCATGCGCGAGGCACTGTCCGGACTGACCGTGCGAGGCCGGGCTTTCCTGGCCGCCGGGATCACCTCGATCGTCTGCGGGGTCCTGCTGGACCAGTCCACCCTGTCCCGGATCGGGATGCTGCTGGTCGCGCTGCCGCTGGTCACCGCGGTGGTCGCCGCCTGGGGTCGCTACCGGCTCGCGCTCGTCCGCCACATCGAGCCGCACCTGACCGAGGCCGGTCAACCCGCCAAGGTCGAGCTCACCATCGCCAACGAGGGCCGGATCCCCACCGGGACCCTGCTGCTGGAGGAGACGGTCCCCTACGCCCTGGGTGGGCGCCCTCGCTTCGTGGTCGACCGGATCGGGTTCGGGTGGCGCCACAAGCTCGGCTACCAGATCCGATCCGAGATCCGGGGCCGCTTCGACATCGGCCCGATGCGCGTGACCGTGGCCGACCCGTTCGGCCTGGTCGAGCTCAATCGCGCCTTCCAGTCCACGGTCCCGTTCACGGTCACGCCGAGAGTGGTCGCGTTGCCCTCGACGCCCCTGACCGGCAACGCGACCTCGTCGGGAGACTCCCGGCCGAGGGCGTTCCTCGGTGGCAGCGCGGAGGACGTCACCGTGCGTGAGTACCGTCGCGGCGACGAGCTGCGGCGGGTGCACTGGCGCAGCTCGGCCCGCCTCGGCGAGCTGATGGTGCGTCGCGAGGAGCAGCCCTGGCAGGCCCGGGCCACCGTCTTCCTCGACAACCGGCGCTCGGTCCACCGCGGCCAGGGAGCGAGCTCCTCGTTCGAGCACGCCGTCGTGGTCGCCGCCTCGGTCGCGGTGCACCTGGTCGAGGCCGGCTACTCCGTGCGCCTGGTGACCTCCGGGGGCAGCAGCCCCGGCGCCGCTTCGGCCGGTGGCGGTGAGCTCAACTCCGGCTGGCACGACCGCGAGGGTCAGGCGGACGCGGCGGCCCTGCTGGAGGCGCTCGCCGTGGTCGAGACCGTGCAGCACCACCGCATCGACGCCTCCTGGGTCGGCGAGGCCGGACAGGGCGGAGTCACCGTGGCGGTGCTCGGCTCCCTCGACGAGGAGGACGCCGGAGTGCTTCGCCGGGTGCGTCATCGCACCGGGGCCGCGCTCGCCTTCTCGCTCGCCGTCGACGGCTGGAGCGCGGTGCATCTGGCACCCGAGCAACGGCGGCCCAGCGGCGTACCACTGCTCATCCAGCACGGCTGGAAGGCGGTCGAGCTCGGCGTCGGTGACTCGGTGGCCGCGCGCTGGCGCGAGCTCGGCACCCGGGGCACCGCAGCAGGAGCGGCAGCGAGAGCGGGAGCAGCGCGATGATGACCTCCCGAGACGCGCGCGGCGTCGTGCCCGCCATGGCGGTGCCGCTGACCTGCTTCGCGACCGTCCTGTTCGCCCTGTCGTCGTGGGGTTCGTTCACGACCAGCCGATTCCCCTACCTCGGCCCGATCCTGGTCGCCGGCCTGCTCGTGGTCGCCACCGGCATCTCGGCGCGGCTGCTGCGCGTGCACGCCTCGGTCGTGGTCCTGCTGCAGGTGCTTCTCGGCACCATCGCGACCAGTCTCCTGGTCGTGCAGCACCCCTTCCCCGTCACCGGCGGCGGCCGGGCACTGGTCACGGCCGAGATGGCCGAGGCGTACATCGCGTTCAACCCGTTCGACCTGCCGATGTCCGGGACGGGGGTGGCGCCCTACCTCATCCCGGGCGGTGTCGCGGCAGTGCTGCTGGCCGACATCCTGGCCGTCTCGCTACGGCGGCCGCCGATGATGGGGCTCGTGGTGCTGGGCGTCTTCACGGTGCCGTTCAGCATCATCGGCGCAGGTGGCTGGGGCGGGGTCTCCTGGGTCGTCTTCGCGCTCACGGCGACCTCGTTCCTGGTGATGCTGCGCCTCGACCGTGCCCAGCAGCTCGGCCGCTGGGGCCGTCGCCTCGATGACGACCTACCGGTGGCGCCTGCCGCCGGGCCGGCGGTCATCGGCGTCTCCGCGGTCGTGATCGCCCTGCTCACCCCGGCGTGGCTGCCCAGCCCGAGCGTCTCTCTTCCCGGCCTGGGTCCGGGCGACGGCGACGGCCCCCTGCGAGTGATCAACCCGACCGTCGGGCTCTACGACGACCTGCGCCGGCAGAGCGACCAGGTGATGGTGTCCGTCACCCCCGTCTACGGCGACACCGAGACTCCCCCGTCCTATCTGCGTGTCGGGGCCCTGACCAAGTTCACCGGCACGGAGTGGACCTCGGGCAACCGCGACGTACCCTCCGACCACAGCGGGGTGGCCACCTTCGAGCCGCCGATGTCCGACCCGACCCTGCTGGGCGAGCCCACGACCTACCAGCTGAAGGCGAGCGCCAAGTTCCAGTCGACCTGGCTCCCGATCTTCGCCCATCCCCTCGAGGTCACCGCCAGGGGGCCGTGGCGCTATGACGAGGACACCCTCGACTTCATGTCCACCGAGGGCAGGGACCAGACCGTGGCCGGGCAGAGATGGCGGATGACCGCCGCTCCCGTCGAGCCGTCCCAGGAGCGCCTCCTCGCCGCCGGCGACCCCGGCGTCGGCGCCCCACCGGGCATGACCGACCTGCCGCTGCTCCCCGACGAGATCGAGGAGATCGCCCTGGAGCGGACCGCCGGCCAGGACCGGCCGTTCGCCAAGGCGGTCGCCCTGCAGAACTGGTTCCGCCACAGCGGCGAATTCACCTACAGCCTGGAGCGTGACGTCGGCTCCGACAGCGCGGCCCTGCTGGACTTCCTGACCGACAACAAGATCGGCTACTGCCAGCAGTACGCCACGGCCATGGCCGTGCTCGCCCGCGAGCTCGGCATCCCGGCCCGGGTCGCCTTCGGCTTCCTGGGCGGCGACCAGGACGAGGACGGCGTGTGGCAGTTCCGCGGCCGCGACCTGCACGCCTGGCCCGAGCTGTGGTTCGAGGACATCGGCTGGATCCGGTTCGAGCCGACCCCGTCGGCCGCCGACACCAGCGAACCCGGCTACACCACGGGTGCGCTGAGCAATGCCCGCAACGAGCCGGAGGCGCCTGTTCCCAGCGCCGGCACGAGCGTCGCGCCGGTGCCCAACCGGCCGCAGCGCGAGGAGCCGGACACACCGGAGGTCGCCGACACCGGCGCCGAGGAGTCGAACGCCGGCGCCGTCTGGACCAGTCTGGGGATCGTGGCCCTGGTCGGACTGATCGCGCTCGCGGCGCCGGCCGTCATCCGGCGCCGGCGGCGCACCACTCGGCTCGCAGGCGATGCGGAGGCCGGCTGGACCGAGGTGGGCGACACCGCGATCGACCTCGGTCTGCCCTGGTCCGGGACCCGTTCACCGCGGGAGGAGGCCACCAGCCTGGCCCCGCATCTGCAGGGTCGCGAGCCGATGCTCGCGCTGCAGCGGATCGTGGCGGCCGTCGAGCGCAACCGCTACGCCGAGCATCGCGGCGACGTGGCGGTCGGGGACGACGTACGCCTGGTCTCGGCCACGCTCAGGGAGCACGCCGAGCGGCGTGCCCGTCGCCGGGCACGCCTGTGGCCGGCGTCGGTTTTCCGCCGCCGGCCGGTGCCAGCCACCGACGGACCGGTTGCGCGGTCCGAGCGGGAGCTGATCTCTTCCTAGAGGTCGTTCCTCTGAGAGGTCGTTGTCTCAGAGGTCGTTGTCGCGGCGGCGCTGCTTCCAGCGCTCGCTGGCCCGGTCGAGGAACGAGGTGCGGGGCGTGTGATCCCCGTCGTCCTCCTCGACCGCGGCAGCACCACGAAGAGCGGTGAGCAGCACGGAGGTCGAGGCCAGCATCACCAGGAAGCCGACCACCCCGACGATCCACATCCGTGAGATCACACCGGTCATCAGCAACGCGACTCCACCGGCGAGCACGATGCCCGCGATGACCGCGTGTCGACGTTGGGCACGGCGCAGGGCCGTGCCTCGGAGGGCGGAGGCGAACTTCGGGTCCTCCGCCGAGAGCGCGCGCTCCATCTGCTCGAGCAGGCGAAGCTCCTCTTCCGAGAGTGGCACCGTACCTCCCATGTCCTGTTGGGGTGTCTCCAAGTCTAGGCTGGCCACCCTGAAGGCGGTAGTAAGCCCAGAAAATTCTTGCCCCTTGACGTTCTGCCCCATGGCACAACCGAGTCCGATTGTGTCAACCGAACAGGCAGTTGCGTCAACCCCGGCCCTGATCGAGCAGGCTCGCGCGGCGGACAAGGCTGGATCCGAAGCGTTCGGCGACCTGGTCGATGGCGCGGTCGGCCTCGGACCAGCCACGCTCCCGCTCGCCGAGCACCAGCTGCCGGTCGGTGCCTTCGCGGGTGACCAGATGCTCCACCCGGACCCCGACCAGGCGCAGGGCCCGACCCCTGAGGTCGAGCTCGTCGTAGAGGCGGACGGCGGTGGCGTGCACCTCCTGGGTGACGTCGGTCGGATCGGGCAGCGTGCGGGAGCGCGAGATGGTCGTGAAGTCGGTGAACCGCACCGTCAGCGCGACGGTGCGGCCGACCGTCCCGGCGCGCCGCATCCGCCGGGTGACGCGGGCCGAGAGGCGCAACAGCTCGCGGACGATGTCCTCACGGTCGCTCAGGTCGTGGCCGAAGGTCTCCTGGGCGCCGGTGGACCGGTCCGGCAGGTCGGGGCCCAGCCGTCCGGTCAGCTCGCGCTGGTCGGTGCCGGTGGCGAGCCGGTGCAGGTGGCCACCGAGGCGTGACCCGAGGATCTGGTGGAGGGTCGGCACCGGGGTGCGGGCGATGTCGCCCACCGTCTCGAAGCCGAGCCGCCGCAGCCGGGTCCTCGTGCTCGGGCCGACCCCGTAGAGCTCACCGACGTCGAGCGGGTGGAGGAAGCCGGGGACGTCCTCCGGCCTGACGACCACGATGCCGTCGGGCTTCGCCTTGCGGCTGCCGACCTTGGCCACGCTCGGGGTGGGCGCGACGCCGACCGAGCAGGTGATGCTCAGCTCCTCCGCGATCTGGCGGCGGATCCGCTGGGCGATCTCCTCGGGGCTCCCGAAGAGCCTGGTCGCTCCCCGCACGTCGAGGAACGCCTCGTCGACGCTGACCACCTCCACCAGCGGGGTGGCGCGGCGGAAGATCTCGCGAACCTGATGGGAGACCTCGGCGACCTCACCGAAGTCGAGACGGACCGAGACGAGCTGAGGACACAGCCGTCTCGCCATCGAGCCGGGCATGGCGGCACGGACGCCGTAGGCGCGCGCCGGGTAGTTGGCACAGGTCACCACGCCCCTGGCGTGTCCCCCGACGACGACCGGCTGGTCCCAGAGCTCGGGCTGGTGGCGGATCGCCACCGAGACGAAGAAGGCGTCCATGTCGACATGGAGGATCGGGG
>NZ_JBHWLY010000033.1:0-64852 GCF_042730435.1 Nocardioides sp. NPDC059952
GGGCCGGTCGAGGCCGGGCCGGCGCGTCAGGGGAGCATTCACGCCTTACGACGCCCCAGCGCGAGGGCGGTCGTGCCCGCGATCAGGCCGAGAATGCCGGCGCCGGCACCGACAGCGCCCCACACGTTGCTGTCGCCGTCCTCGACCTCCGCGGCGGCCGGCTCGGCCTTCTCGGCCGACTCCTCGGCGCCATGGCCGTGACCGTCCTCGGCCTCAGCTGCGGTGACCTCGAAGGACGGAGCCGGGTTCTCCGGCTCCTCGGTGGCGCCCTCGGGGGCCTCCTCGACCCAGGCGGTCTCGCCCTTCACGCAGGTCTGGATGACCGGGAAGGCGAGCGTGCCCTCCTCCTCGGGCAGCTGCAGGGAGACCTCGAAGGCGTCACGCTGACCGTCGGGCAGCGGCGTCTTGGCGGTGTAGACGACCGAGGAGTCGCGCTCGGTGAGCTTGTTGCCGTGGGCGTCCTCGAGCGGCTCGGCGAGCTTCTCGGTGACGACCTTGACGTCGTAGAACGGCTGCCGCGTGGGCGTCACGTCGTTGATCCCCTCGGGGACCTGGATCGTGATCTGCTTGGTCGGCGAGCCTTCGCAGCCGTGGCCGTTGCTGAAGGTCAGGACCGTGTAGGCGCCGGCCGCGGTCTCGGTCGGGGTGACCGTGACGTGAGCGGAGGCCGGGGCGGCGACGAGGAAGGTGACGGCCGCGGCAGCGATGGCGGGCGCGCCGAGGCGCGCAAGGGTACGTCGAGACATGGTTGTTGCTTTCTGTGGAGTGTCTGCTGCTGGGCGATGCCCAGTTGTCGGGGTCGGGTCCTCAGGCGAGGACCGGCGGACCCCGGCCGGCAGCGACGTACGTCCACAGCCCGGCGCGCGGCACGACCGGCTGGGCCTGGACCGGCAGGCGGAACGGGATCGGGTTCCGGGGCGTGGCGGACGCCCGGGAGATGACCTGCCAGGCCCGGCGGTGCAGCATCCAGACGACCACGGTGAGCACCGCGGCCGCGGTGTGCGCGACCAGCATCGAGGTCTCGCCCGCACCGGCGTCGTGTGCGTGGGCGGCGGGCGCCGCGTACGCCTCGAAGGCCTCGTGCATCCCCAGCTGCGCCGCGCCGGCGAGCACCGCCCCCAGGACGATCCCGACTCGTCGTTGCAGCACGACGACCCCGGCGCCGAACGCGGCAAAACCGGTCGCCACCAGCCACAACGCGTCCGGCAGCTCCCCGCCGCCGGCCAGGTGCGCCAGGCTGGACCCGGTGGTGATCTCGACGGCCGCGAGCAGCGCGAGCCATACGCTCCCGCGCGTCGGCCGCACCACCCTCAAATCCACGCCGCACATTGTCGCAGACCTGCCGAGCCGTCGCCCACGTCGGCCGAGAAGTCACCCCCGTCGGCCGAGCCGTCACCCCGGTCGGTCGAGCCGTCACCCCGGTCGGCCGAGACGTCACTCCGTGACCTCTCGGCCGACGCGGCTGACGCTTCGGCCGACGCGGCTGACCTCTCGGCGATCAGCGGAGGATGCGGGGCTCCGTCTTCTCCTCGACCTCACCGAACGTGACGCCCGGAGCGAGCTCGACGAGGCGCAGGCCCTCGGGGGTGATGTCAAGGACGCACAGGTCGGTGATGATGCGCTGAACGACACCGAGGCCGGTGTAGGGGAGCGAGCACTCCTCGACGATCTTGTAGGAGCCGTCGCGGGCGACGTGCTCCATGAGCACGACGACCTTCTTGGCGCCGTGGACGAGGTCCATCGCGCCGCCCATGCCCTTGACCATCTTGCCGGGGATCATCCAGTTGGCGAGGTCGCCGCCGGCGGAGACCTGCATCGCCCCGAGGATCGCGGCGTCGATCTTGCCGGAGCGGATCATCCCGAAGCTGGTGGCGGAGTCGAAGAACGAGGCGCCCTTGCGTACGGTGACCGTCTCCTTGCCGGCGTTGATCAGGTCCGGGTCGACGGCGTCCTCGGTCGGGTAGGCGCCGGTGCCGAGGATGCCGTTCTCGCTCTGCAGCACCAGCTCGACGTCGTCGGGGACGTAGTTGGGCACCAGCGTCGGGAGCCCGATGCCGAGGTTGACGTAGTCGCCGTCGACCAGCTCCGCGGCGGCGCGGGCGGCCATCTCTTCACGTGTCCATGCCATGTCAGCGCACCGTCCTCTTCTCGATCCGCTTGTCGGCGGCCTGCTCCGGGGTCAACGGCACCACCCGGTGCACATAGACGCCCGGAAGGTGGATGTCGTTCGGCGCGAGCTCGCCGGGCTCGACGAGCTCCTCGACCTCGGCGATCGTGATCTGCCCGGCCATCGCGGCCAGCGGGTTGAAGTTGCGGGCGGAGTCTTTGAAGACGAGGTTGCCGTGGCGGTCGCCCTTCCAGGCGCGCACGATGCCGAAGTCGGCGACGATGGCCTCCTCGAGGACGAACTCCCGCTCGCCGTCGGGCGTCTCGAAGGTCATCACCGGCTTCTCGGGCGAGGTCTTGATGACGTTGCCCGCGTCGTCGTACTTCCACGGCAGCCCGCCCTGCGCCACCTGCGTACCGACGCCGGTGCGGGTGTAGAAGGCGGCGATGCCGGAGCCGCCGGCACGCATCCGCTCGGCCAGCGTGCCCTGCGGGGTCAGCTCGACCTCGAGGTCGCCGGAGAGGTACTGCCGCGCGAACTCCTTGTTCTCACCGACGTACGAGGCGACGACCCGGCGCAGGCGTCCGGCACCGAGCAGCAGGCCCAGGCCCCAGTCGTCGACACCGGCGTTGTTGGAGACCACCTCGAGGTCGGTCACGCCGGCCTCGAGCAGAGCATTGATGAGCACCGAGGGGATGCCGCACAACCCGAAGCCGCCGACCGTGAGGGTCGCTCCGTTCGGGATGTCCGCGACCGCCTCGGCGGCTGAGGAGATGACCTTGTCCATGATGATCAGTCAAGGATGGGCAGCGTGTTCGGTCAATAGGTGAGCGCGATTTCACGCTCGATCTCTCGGAGAACGACCCCGCTGCCGCAGATGCGTCCACTGAACGGACGTCGCCTATCGTACGTCCCATGGAACCCGGTCCCAGCGTCATCCGCCGCAGCGCAACCCTGCTGCGGCTGCTCGCTGCGCGCGAGCCCGAGGGCGCGACGACCACCCAGCTCGCGACGACCGCCGCCATCCCGCGCCCGACCGCCCACCGGCTGCTCAGCGCGCTGCAGGACGAGGGGCTGGTCGAGCGCGACAACGACACCGCCGCCTGGCACCTGGGCCCGGAGTGCTTCCTGCTCGGCGCCGCCGCGACCACCCGTCACGACATCACCCCGGCGGCCCGGGCGGCGGTCCTGCACATCGCCCGGGAGACGGGGGAGAGCGCCTTCTTCTCGATCCGGCGCGGCGAGGAGACGGTCTGCGTCCTGCGCGAGGACGGCAGCTTCCCGATCCGCTCGCACGTGCTCTACGAGGGCATCCGGTTCCCGCTCGGCGTGGCCTCGGCCGGCCTGGCGATCCTTGCCTTCATGCCGGAGTCGCGGCGGGAGGCCTACCTGGCCCGGACCGATCTGGTCGCGGCCTACGGCGAGCAGCACTCGGCGGCGGCCCTCCGCGAGCGTGTCGCCGCGACCCGTGAGCTCGGCTTCGCGGTCAATCCCGGCCTCATCGTGGTCGGCAGCTGGGGTCTGGGTGCTGCCGTCTTCGACGCCCACGGGCAGCCCTACGGAGCGCTCACCATCACCGGCATCGAGGCCCGCCTCGCCCCGCCCCGCCAGGCCGAGCTCGGCCGCCTCCTCCTGGAGGCTGCCCACAGCCTGACCACGAAGGCTAGGTCCGGACCTGAGTCAGGGCTTCCTGCATGAGGGCGAGTCGGTGCATCTGTCTCGCAATGGATCGCCCGAGTCGGCTCATCCTGACGAGATTCCTCGCCGAGTCGGCGCGTTAAGACGAGCCGACTCGGCGAGCTTCTCGGTCAGGACGGGCCGACTCGGCGAGCTTTTCCGTCAGGACGAGCCGACTCGGCTGGGAGTTCGGTCAGGATGAGCCGACTCGGCGGTGGGTGGACGCGGTCATGATCCCGGCGAGCTCGGCGTCGGAGGTGAGCTGGGCATCGCGGTCATAGGTCGAGGTGAAGGCGAGGAGCTCGTCGGCTCCGGTGGCCTCGGCCAGCTGGTCGAGCCGCCTTCGGACGGTCGCGGGAGAGCCCGCGGTCGTACGGGCGAGATGGGCCTCGACCCGCTCGCGGACCTGGTTCGACCAGGCCTGGTCGCGAATCGTCGAGACCGGCTCGAGCGGACCGAACTCGCCGGTCTGCCGCGACCTGGCCATAGCCCACGCCTCCGGCAGGGCGAGCTCGGCGGCCTCGGCGTCGGTGTCGGCGACCAAGACGTCGACCGAGACGGTCACCGAGGGCCCAGACGCTCGGGACGAGGGCCGGAAGTCCTTCCGGTACGCCCCCAGCAGCTCGTTCAGCCGCGGGCTGTCCAGCACCGGACCGCCCACGACGACCGGCAGCCCGAGGCGCGAGGCGAGCGCGACGCCCTTCCCGGTCGCGAGCACGAACATCGGGATCCGGTGCGCGGCGGCCGGCCGCGCGGTGACAGCGGCGGTGCGGTCGAGGTAGCCGCGGAGCTCCTCGATGTCCTCGGCGAACGTGTCCGGGTCGTCGAGATCCTGCCGCAGTGCGCGGCGTACGGGTGCGGTGAAGCCCAGGGTGCGTCCCAGACCGAGGTCGATCCGGTCGGGATAGAGGGCCTCGAGCATGAGGAACTGCTCGGCGACGACCAGCGGCTGGTGGTGCGGCAGCATCACCCCGCCCGACCCGAGCCGGATCGTGGACGTGTGCGCGCCGAGCGCACCGAGCAGCACCGGCGGCGACCCTGACGCGATCCCCGGGACCGCGTGGTGCTCGGCGACCCAGAACCGGTGGTAGCCGAGCCGCTCGGCAGCCACCGCCCGCTCGATCGTGTGGGTCAGCGCAGCGCCCTCGGCGTACCCCACCCGCGTGCGGGACCGGTCCAGCATGGAGAGCTTCACAACGGGTCAACCACGCCGGGTCGCCGAGCCTTCCCGCCGTGTCCGGTGTGGCGAAGAACGCACTCGACAGGGGTGCGATGCGGGCCACACAACCGATGTGGAGGGCCTGGATCTGGCTAGGCTGATGTCTTCGGTAAAGCAATGACAGGAGCGCCTGGGTAATGGATCAAGACGTGCTTCGGCACGCGCCGCTTTTCAGCGAGCTGGACGACGAGTCGATGACGGCGCTGCTCGCGACGATGGGTCAGGCACGCCTCAGGCGAGGCGAGGTGTTGTTCCACGAGGGCGACGCCGCCGACCGGCTCTACGCGGTCGTGGACGGCAAGGTGAAGCTGAGCCGTGCCGCGGCCAACGGGCAGGACAGCCTGCTGGCGATCCTGGGGCCGGGCCAGGTGTTCGGCGAGCTGTCGCTCTTCGACCCCGGTCGGCGCTCCTCCACGGTCACGGCCGTCACCGACCAGGTCGAGCTCGCCTCGCTGTCGCACGACGACCTGCTGGGCCTGCTCGACGGGCGCCCGAGCGTGACCCGTGGGCTGCTCGCCCTGCTGTCGGGCCGCCTGCGCCGGGCCAACGACGTGATCGGTGACCTGGTCTTCTCCGACGCGCCCCGCCGGGTGGCGAAGGCTCTGCTCGACCTCGCGGAGAGGTTCGGCGAACAGACCGACGAGGGCCTCCGCGTACGCCACGACCTGACCCAGGAGGAGCTCGCGCAGCTCGTGGGCGCGGCTCGGGAGACGGTCAACAAGGCGCTCGCCGACTTCGCGGCCAAGGGCTGGGTCAGGCTGGAGTCGCGCTCGGTGATCATCACCGACATGGAACGGATCGTGCGCCGCGCCGGCTGATCGCTGTCAGAGGCTGACGCGGACCAACTGGCGCAGCCTGTGGAGGCCCTCGGTGCTCGGCCGCTCGGCCGGGGCGAGGGCCGCCGTGAGCCGCTCGCGGACCGCGTCGGTCTCGAGATCCAGGCCGATGGCGACGAGCTCGCTCACCGGGTCGGCCGCACGCTTCGCTGCGGCGACATGGGCACTGCGTCCGACCAGGTTCACCTGGTAGCTGCGCGGTCCCTGGCCGGTCGCGACGGCGACGGTCCCCTTGACCCGGTACGCCGTCGCCGGCGGCTCCTCGAGCAGGTCGACCAGACGGGCCGGCTCGATGGTGCCCGGGGTCGTCACGGTGACCGCCCGGGCATGTTGATGGGTTTCGTGCGAAGCGGCCGCTTCGCGCAGCAGCGCGGCGATCGGCAGCTCGTCGGGCGGGTCCTCGGGCACCGCGGCGTCGTAGACGAGCCGCGGGTCGATGCGGCCGCCCACGGCGTACGCCACCTGGACCTCGGGGTTGTGCTCCCGCACCCGCGCCTCGATCCGGGCCAGGATCCGGTCCCGAGAGGCTGCCGGCACCAGGTCGGTCTTGTTGACCACCACCAGGGACGCGGCCGCGAACCGGACCGGAGCCTCACCTCGGCCGTCGTCGAGGGTGTCGAAGTAGGCCGATGCGTCGACGACCTCGATGAGCCCACCGCGGCGTACCCGCTCGACGCCGCTGAACCGGACCAGCTTGGCCAGCGTGCCGGGCTCGGCGATCCCGCTGGCCTCGACGATGACCACGTCGAGCGCGAGCCGCGGGTGGGTCAGCTTCTCCAGCGCGTCGTCGAGGCCGCCGGCGTCCGGCAGGCAGCACAGGCAGCCGCCGGCGATCGAGGCCGGCTCGTCGATCTGGCCGGTGACGAGTCCGGCATCGACGTTGATGTCGCCGAAGTCGTTGACGACCACGCCCACCCGGGCGCCGGGCTGGCGCAGCAGATGGTTGAGCAGGGTGGTCTTCCCGGACCCGAGGTGGCCGGTGAGGATGACCACGGGGACCCGGGTGCTGGCGTTGGTCGGTGGCACCGAGCCATCGTAGAGCGGGTGAGAACAGTTCCCGTTAGTGGGTGTCGGGTCGGCCGAGGCGCCCGGATCTTGACGGCCGAGGTAGCCAGACCTAGGTTTGCCGCACAACTTCACATCCGCCACTCGAACCGCAGCGGGAGAGTCCTTGCCCATCCCGGGTGAGGCGCCGAAGGAGCAAACCTCCCCAGAATCTCTCAGGCCCCCATGACCGCCGCGGTGAGGCGACCTCTGGAAAGTCAGGATCCGACGGATCCTGCACCCACGGTGCAAACCGCCCGATCGGGCGGTGAAGCTCTCAGGTAGCGATGACAGAGCGGGGAGGTCACCCGTCCACGGGTGCCGCTGGCGGCACCCATCAGCAGGGAGCCTCCCGCACATGACAGCACCTGTCCTTACCCCTCTGCATGCGATCCACCAGTCGCTCGGCGCCTCGTTCACCGACTTCGCCGGCTGGAGCATGCCGGTCCGCTACGGCTCGGAGACCGCCGAGCACAATGCTGTACGCACCACCGCGGGCCTCTTCGACCTGTCCCACATGGGCGAGATCGAGGTGACCGGGCCCGAGGCAGGACGCGCCCTCGACCACGCCCTGGTCGGCCGGCCCTCGGCGATCGGCCTCGGTCGCGCCCGCTACTCGATGATCTGCGCCGAGGACGGCGGCATCATCGACGACCTGGTCGTCTACCGGCTCGAGCAGGAGCGCTACCTGGTCGTTGCCAACGCGAGCAACGTCGGTGTGGTCGCTCCGGCGCTGGCCTCGCGGGCCGAGGGCTACGACGCCGTGGTCCGGGACGCCTCCGCGGAGTGGGCGCTGATCGCGGTCCAGGGTCCTGCCTCGGCCGCAATCGTCGCAGCCCTGACCGACCTGGATGTCCCCTCCCTGCGCTACTACGCCATCGATGCCGGCACGGTCGCCGGCGTCGACGTCCTGCTCGCGCGCACCGGCTACACCGGGGAGGACGGCTTCGAGATCTACTGCGCGCCCTCGTCGGCCGTCGCGGTCTGGGAGGCCATCACCGAGGCTGGTACGCCGCACGGGCTCCTGCCCGCCGGGCTCGCCTGCCGCGACACCCTCCGGCTCGAGGCCGGCATGCCGCTCTACGGCCACGAGCTGACCCGCGAGACGACGCCCTTCGAGGCCGGCCTCGGCCGGGTCGTCTCCTTCGACAAGCCCGACGGCTTCGTCGGCGACGCCGCCCTGGCCGTACGCCGCGACGAGGGCCCGCGCAGCGTGCTCATCGGCCTGATCGCCGCCGGGCGCCGGTCGCCGCGGGCCGGCTACACCATCGTGGACCCGGCCACAGGCGAGGAGGTCGGCACCGTCACCAGCGGCTCACCGTCACCGACTCTCGGACGTCCCATCGCGATGGCGTACGTCCGGCCCGACCTCGCCGCCGCCGGCACCAAGCTCCAGGTCGTCGTGCGCGGCAGCCACGAGGACGCCGAGATCGTCGAGCTTCCCTTCTACTCCAAGAAATGAGCAACGCCATGAGCAACCCGACCCACCTGTCCTACACCGCCGAGCACGAGTGGATCGAGACCCGCGGCGACGTCGCGCGCGTCGGTGTGACCGCCTTCGCCACCGAGGCGTTGGGTGACATCGTCTTCGTCGAGCTGCCCGAGGTGGGCAGCAAGATCACCGGGGGAGAGAGCTGCGGTGAGCTGGAGTCGACGAAGTCGGTCAGCGACCTGTTCGCCCCCGCCGACGGCGAGATCCTCGAGGTCAACGCCGCCGTCGTCGAGGATCCCGCGCTGATCAACAGCGACCCGTTCGGCGCCGGCTGGCTCTTCGAGATGCGCGTCTCGGGCGCTCCCGAGCTGCTCGACGCCGCGGCGTATGACGCACTGATCGAGGAGTGACGTGACCGCCGAGGTCGCCGGCTCCACGGCCGTGGCGACGGCCCTGAGCACCTTCGACCTCTACTCGATCGGGATCGGGCCATCCTCATCGCACACCGTCGGACCGATGCGCGCCGCGAAGATCTTCGTCGACGGTCTCGCCGCCGACGGGTCGCTGGGCGAGGTGGCGCGGGTGAAGGCCGAGCTCTTCGGCTCGCTCGGCGCGACCGGGCACGGACACGGTTCGGAGGGTGCCGTGCTGCTCGGCCTCGAGGGCGAGCAGCCGGCGACCGTCGACACGCGAGCCTCGTCCGGGCGGGTGGCGGCCATCCGCGAGGCCGGGGAGCTGTCGCTCGGCGGCCACCGACCGATCGGCTTCGACAACGCCACCGACCTGGTCATGCATCGGCGCAAGAGCCTGCCGGGCCACCCCAACGGCATGGTGTTCACCGCGTACGCCGCCTCCGGCGAGGTGCTGCGCGAGCGCACCTATTACTCCGTCGGTGGCGGCTTCGTGGTCGACGAGCACGCCTCCGGTGCCGCACGGGTGGTCCCCGACCGCTCGCCCGTACGCTTCCCGTTCGCCACCGGCGCCGAGCTGCTCGACATCTGCGAGCGGGAGGGGTTCAGGGTCTCCGACCTGATGCTGGCGAACGAGCTCACCTGGCGTACGCACGACGAGATCCGCGCCGGCCTCCTCGAGATCTGGCGAGTGATGGCGGCCTGCGTGCAGGCCGGCTGCGACCGTGACCCGGTCACCGACGGCGTACTTCCTGGTGGTCTACGCGTCCCGCGCCGGGCGCCGCTGCTCCACCGCGACCTGGCCTCCGGCGCCGGTGCCCACGACCCCTTCCGGGTCATGGACTGGGTCAACCTGTTCGCCCTGGCGGTCAACGAGGAGAACGCCTCGGGCGGCCGGGTCGTCACCGCCCCCACCAACGGCGCGGCCGGCATCGTGCCCGCGGTCCTGCACTACTGGGTACGTTTCGTGGCGCCGCAGGCCGGCCTGGACGAGGCCGCGATCGAGGACGGCATCGTCCGCTTCCTGCTCACCGCGGCCGCGATCGGCATCCTGTGCAAGACGAACGCCTCGATCTCCGGCGCCGAGGTCGGCTGCCAGGGCGAGGTCGGCTCGGCCTGCGCGATGGCCGCCGGCGCCCTGTGTGAAGTCCTCGGCGGCACCCCCGCCCAGGTCGAGAACGCAGCCGAGGTCGGCATCGAGCACAACCTCGGCCTCACCTGCGACCCGGTCGGCGGGCTGGTGCAGATCCCGTGCATCGAGCGCAACGCCATCGCCAGCGTGAAGGCCATCAACGCCGCCCGCCTCGCCCTCAACGGCGACGGCTCCCACAAGGTCAGCCTCGACAAGGCACTGAAGACCATGCGCGAGACCGGCGCCGACATGAAGATCAAGTACAAGGAGACCTCCCGCGGCGGCCTCGCGGTCAACGTCATCGAGTGCTGAGCGGATGCGGCATGACCGGGTGCGTAGCGTCTGGAGCCGGGACCGGTCGGAGCCGGTGGATGCCCTAACGGAATACCGCCCATTCCGGTGGTTATCTGTAAACCGGGGCGTGGTCGGGATCTCAGGCGGGCCGGAGCACCCGCGCGACGAAGGCGTCGAGATTGCCGAGCAACCGATCGACCTTCTGGTCGACACTGAGGGTCTCGTGGACAACGGGGGAGTCGAGCTTGCGCTTGTTGCGCGCCTTGAGTGAGCAGTCGAGGTCGGCGCAGATGTAGGTGCCGACCGAGTTGCCGTCCTGCCCGGAGCGACCGGCGCGGGAGGCGACCAGCAATGCGACGTCCCCGACCGACGTACACAGCGCGCACATCGTCTTCCGTGGCCCTCGGGACTCGCGTGAGGCCCGGAGGGTGACCCCGCAGAGCCTGCCGTCGTGCTCGGTGACGAGGTAGTGGTTCTGTGGTGCTTTCGGGTCCTGCCAGCCGAGGTAGTCGAGGTCGTCCCATGGTCGTTCGGCCAGGTCAGCGGGCAGGTTGAGGCGCTTGGTCGCACCCTTGGTGAGGTTGACGAACGAGGAGCGTACGTCGGTCTCGGTCAGCGGCTTCATGCCAACCATGCTAGGTTTCCTACAACTGTTAGGCAATTCGTTATTCGAGGAGAGTGCCGATGGGCCGTCCCGGGCTGAACCGGGCCGCCGTGATCGCGGCCGCCGCCGACCTGGCCGACGAGATCGGCTTCGACGCCGTCACGATCTCGGTCCTCGCCCGCCACCTCGGCATCAAGTCGCCGACTCTCTACTCCCACGTCACCGGAGCCACCGACCTCCGCACCGCCGTCACCGCGTACGTCCTCGACGAGCTCGCCGACGCCACGAGCGCCGCCCTGTCGGCGGGGGAGGGCCGCGACCTCCTCGTCGCCTACGCCGACGCCATCCGCGACTTCGCCCGCCGCTCACCCGGCCGCTACGACGCCACCACCCGCCAGCGCGTCCCGCCCGCTGAGGCGGGGGAGTCCCGGACCGACTCGGTGGACGAGGCGATCACCGCTGGCCGCCGCAACGCCGACCTCGCTCTCGCCGTCGTCCGCAGCTATGGCATCCTCGAGCCCAGCGAGACGTACGCCGTCCGCCTGATGTCCAGCCTCATCCACGGCTACGTCACCCTCGAGCTCGCCGGCAGCTTCGCCCACAGCGACCCCCCGAGCGAGGCCACCTGGCCCGAGGTCCTCGACGAGCTGGATGGCAACCTCGGACGGATGGCGCTCGATCGGCCCCACTGATCAGCCTGATCAGTCGGCGAGCCGGAAGGTCGTCCGGTAGGTCGTGGGAGTCACGCCCAGAGTGCGGTGGAAGTGACGGCGCAGCGTGGCCGCTGTGCCCATTCCGCAGCTGCCCGCGATCTGGTCGATCGAGGCGTCGGTACGCTCGAGGAGCTCCTGGGCGCGCGAGATGCGCTGGTGGTGCAGCCAGTCCAGAGGCCCGGTCTGCAGCTCGGCCTGCATCCGTCGGGCGAGCTGGCGGGTGCTGAGGCCGGCGTGGTCGGCCAGCTCGCGGACCGTCAGGGGCTGGTCGAGTCGGGCGCGCGCCCACTCCAGCGTGGCCGCGAGGCCCTCGGGAACGCGGGGCTGCGCGGGTGGGGTGATGAACTGCGCCTGCCCACCCGTGCGGTGGGCAGGGACGACCAGGTTGCGGGCGATCCCGTTGGCCGCGGCGGCGCCGAGGTCGCTGCGTACGAGGTGGACGCAGAGGTCGAGCGCAGCGGTCTTGCCGGCCGAGGTGAGCACGTCGCCCTCGTCGACGTAGAGCACGTCCGGGCGGACGTCGACCTGCGGATAACGCCGGGCGAGCTCGTCGGCGTGCAGCCAATGGGTCGTGGCGACCCGGCCGTCGAGCAGCCCGGCCGCGGCCAGCACGAACGAACCGGTGCACAGGGACGCGATCCGCGCGCCGCGCTCATGGGCGCCACGCAGCGCGTCGAGGAGCGAGAGGTCGGGATTGTCGTCGAGATCGTTCGAGGACGGGACGACGACGGTGTCGACCTCAGCGATCGCGTCGTACGACGCCGTCGGCAGCTCGGCCAGCCAGGGATGCGATGCGCCGTCGGGGGTGCAGACGACGAGGTCGTACCACTCACCGCCTGGAGCGAGGTCGGCATGGTCGCCGCCGAAGATCTCGGCCGCGATCGCGACCTCGTAGAGCATCGAGGAGCCATGCAGGACGAGGGCAAGCCGAGGCATGTCGCAAAGTGTACGTAGTACGTCGTTTCAGACACTCGTGTGGCGGGACACCCGGCCCGAGGATGGAGCCATGAACACAGATGAGCAGGTCCTGGTCTATGGCGCCACCGGTCACACCGGGCGTTTCGTCGTCGATGAGCTGACGCGCCGCGGGCTGACGCCCGTCCTCGCCGGACGTAGCGCGGAGCGTCTCGCCGACGTCGCGCCCCGCCATGCCGCCATGGAGAGCCGAGTCGTCGGCCTCGACGACCCCGAGCGGCTGCGGCACGCGATCGCGGGTGTTGGCGCCGTCATCAACTGCGCCGGGCCCTTCCTAGACACCGCGCTCCCACTGGCCCGGGCCGCGGTCGAGTCCGGTGCCCACTATCTCGACGTCACCGCCGAGCAGCCGGTCGTACAGGCGCTCTATCGAGATCTGGACGCCCGAGCCCGAGACATGGACGTCTCCGTGGTCCCGGCGATGGCGTTCTACGGTGGCCTCGCCGACCTGCTCGTGACCGCCGTCCTCGGCGGGTCGTCGGCCGACGAGGTCGAGGTCGCCATCGGGTTGGACCGCTGGTGGCCGACCGCAGGCACCCGGATCACCGGAGCCCGCAACACCGCGACTCGCCTGGTCATCCGCGAGGGCTCCCTGGTCCCGCTGCCCAGCCCCGCGCCGACCGACGCTTGGTCCTACCCGGAGCCGCTGGGCGAGCAGTCAGTGGTGGAGCTGCCGTTCTCCGAGGTGATCACCATCAACAACCACCTCGACGTACGTGAGCTCCGCTCCTACCTCAACAGTGCTCCGCTCGCCGAGCTCCGCGACGAGGCGACACCGGAGCCGACCGCCAGCGACGAGTCAGGACGCTCGGCCCAGCGGTTCGCCGTGGACGTCCTCGTACGTCAGGGTTCCGACGTCAAGCGGATCACCGCGACCGGCCGCGACATCTACGCCGTCACCGCGCCGATCGTGGTCGAGGGCGCCGTCCGGCTCCTCGACGGCCGCCGCCGTCGTTCTGGCGCCGGGGCACCGGGGGAGATCTTCGACGCCGCCGATGTGCTCGACGCGCTGGACGGCACCATCACGGTTGCTGCGATCGGTTGAACCGGTGGAGGAGCGACACGAGTGCGTCGAGGTCGCTCGCGGGCCAGTCCTCGACGCGCTGTTCGAGCTCGTCCTGGCGCAGCGCAAGGGCTCGCTCGACCTGAGTCCGCCCCGACGGGGTCAAGGACACCAGCACGGAGCGCCCGTCCTCCGGTGCTCGGCTGCTCTTCGTCAGGTCGAGGGATGCCATGCGCTTGAGAAGCGCGCTGGTGGAGCTCCGGTCCATGGCCAAGGCCTCGGCCACGGCGCTCGGCTTGGCCGGCCCGTAGGCGTAGAGCCAGCGGGCGATGTGGAAGGCGGCCGGTCGCAGCTCCTGATGGAAGGCCGCCGCGGAGCGCTCCGTGAGGGCGCGCGACGCGCTGAGGAGCGCATTGATCTCGAAGCCGAGCCGCTCGGTGGCGGGATTCATGCGGTCTCCTAAGTAGTGGGCATATACCCATCAATGTCTAGAGTGATGGGTATATGCCCACTATATCGGCCAGGGGGCCGAGGAGGTACGTCATGCTCGATGAGCGACCCGATTCCACCCGCGCCGGCGGTGCCTCATGACGTCGGAAGCGCAGACGATCGTCGTCACGGGCGCCACGAGTGGCCTCGGAGCTCTCGCCGCGACGTCGCTGGCGGCCACGGGTGCCCGTCTGATCCTCGTGGCGCGAAGCGCAGAGCGCGCCGAGCAGACGATCTCGTCCCTACGTGACTCGACGTCCGTGGAGCCTGAGGTGTTCCTGGCTGACCTCTCGCGGCCGGAGGAGGTGCGCAGGGCAGGGGAGGAGATCCGGTCTCGACACGAACGCATCGACGTGCTGATCAACAACGCCGGCCTGCACGCTTTCGAGCCACGGTTGACGGACGATGGGCTCCCGGAGATGGTCGCCGTCAACTACCTCGCCCCGTTCGTACTGACCCGCGAGCTTCTGCCGTCCCTGCTGCGATCTCCCGCCGGCCGCGTGGTGAACGTGGCCTCCGAGGCCTCGCGCAGACACGGTGACCTCCGCATCCCGGACGTCCTGACGGACACGAGCCCGTTCACGGCGCGAGGATCCTCAGAGCGCTATGGGCAGAGCAAGCTGCTCGACATCATGTTCACGCTGGCCCTCGCTCGACGCCTCGTCGATACGACGGTGACGGCCAACTGCGTGGATCCCGGCTTCAACGTGACCGGACTCGGTCGAGAGCTCCCCTTCGCCGCCGGCCTCGAGCGGGTCCTCCGAACGCTGCGTGTCGGCGACCCGGCGCGCGGCGCCGACCTCATCGTCGACCTCGCCACCGAAGCGCGCTACGCCGGTCGAACCGGGCTGTATGTGACTGAGAAGCGGCGGCGCGAGCTCGTCCCCGTCGATCCAGCCACCGACGCTGCGGCCCAGGACGAGCTCTGGCGATCTACGGAGCAGCTGTTGCGCCGGCTCTCGAAGAGCCCAGCCTGACCAGTTCGTTGCGGGAACGAAGGTCTACCGCGCGCCAAGAGTTGAGGGAGAAGTGGTCACTCCGTGTCGTGCGCCAAGTCGCGGCTCAAGGATGGCCCATGTCCCAGTCATCGCCATCACTCGGAGGTACGTCCCCAGGTGATGGCCGCGCGTACGGCTGGGTCGAGTGTCCCGGCGAGGGCCAGATCCGGCCGGGCACCGAGGGCGCTGTTGATGCTCGAGAAGGCGGTGCGCAGCCCCGCGTAGATGGTCAGGGCCACGATCTGGGGCTCCTTGAAGCCTGCGTCGCGCAGACGCTGGATGTCTTCCGGTGTGCTGCTGCCGGGGGAGCGGGCGACGGTGCGTGCCCAGGCGGCCAAGGCCTGTTCGCGCTCGCTGAACGGTTCATCGTCGGCGGTGAGGGCGGCGACCGCGGTATGTGGGTCGGACCAGTCGGTCAGGCGTTTGCCCCAGGCGACGGCGCAGTATGCGTCACCGACCAGTGCCGCCTGCGCGATCACGATCACGGCCTTGTCGCGCAGCGTCAGCCCCGCCGCATCGGCCGTGGCGTCGAACAGCCCTACGAGTTGTTCTCTTGCCTCCGGCTGGTGTGCCCACGCCCGGGTGAGGTCCCAGACGTAGCCGTGGTCGGCGAGATCTTCGGCGTACAGCTTCTCCTGGCCGGGGCTCGGCGCAGGTTCCTCCATGAACGTCACTTGCTCAGCACAACGGCGGTACGCCTATGTGGTGCGGTGTCAGTGCTTCACGTCCCCGGTGTTGGGGACGGGACGGTTGTCATGCTGCCAACTGAGCGTCGCCGGGAGCCATGTCGAGCCAGACGCCGAACCGTTCAGGGCCGGGTCGATGAAGGCGGCGGCCAGCTCGCCGGCGGCCTCGACCGTCCTGTAGGAGGAGCAGTAGGGCACGGCCCTGGCCATCTTCGCGTACGCGGCTCCCCACGTGGCAGGGACTGCGAAGTGGTTGGCGGGCTCCATCTGGCGCAGCCGGGTCTCTTTGGCGATCGCGTTCTGCAGTGCGCGCCCGGACACCTCCTGAGTGGTGGCAAGCACTATGAGGTCGACGAGATCCTTCTCCCGGCTGGAAGTTCGACCGTTGTAGGTCGCCATCGTGGCGCAGACCTTGTCGGCGATCTGGTCGACGACCGGGTAGAGGCGGTAGGGGAAGCTGAGGAGGCGCGGCAGGGCGAGACCGTTGGCGGGTTCGGCGGAGCTGATCGGCGCGGTGACGCTGACACCGACTGCGAGGTCGATGTTGATCCGTGACTTCCGTTGCGCACCGATGTAGACGTCGAAGGAGACGCGGTAGCCGTCGGTGTACGCCTGCTCCTCGCCGCCGATCGAGCGTTGGTGACGCGTGTAGACGAATCGGAAGTGATCGCCCAGATCGACCTCAGCCAGCCTTCGCAGATCCTCAAGGGCCTGATCGAGGGTGAAGGTTTCGCGGTAGAGGTCGATGTCCAGCGTCGAGCGGGTGGAGGGAAGCCGGGCGAGCATCCCGGTGCCGCCTTTGAGGATCCACGCTGAGTCCTGGCCCTCCGAGAAGACCCGGCTGAGGAATCGTTGGAAGTGTGCCAGCCGGATCCGCTCGTTGACGGTGAGCGAGGGGTCGGCGACGGCCGCGGCGCGCGCGGCCTCCTTGACGGCTGCTTCGACGCCCGCGGGCGTGCCGTACAGCTTCAGGTCAGGCAACGTTCTCGACCTTCCGGGCCACCTCGGCGACGGTCGCGTACGTCGGGGAGGCAGCGATCTGTCTAGCAAGTGAGTCCGCATCGACTCCCGCGCTCTCGAGAAGCCGTTGGAGCAGACCTTCCCCGTCGCCGCTTCGAAGACCGTTCCGAGCCGCGAGCGGTGCGAGCAGCCGCGTGAGGGATGCGGTATCGACCGTGGTCTTGCTGACCGCGTCGCGCAGGACATCGGCGACCAGGCTGAGGTCGGTCCGGGCCTCTACGAGGTCTGCGAGGGTGCGCTCGACCGTGGTCACCGGTAGGCCGGCTGCGATCGTGATCTCACGGCTCGCGACGGAACGTTGGCGATACCGGAGGTCGGGTCGCTGAGTCTGCCGACGGTGCTCGGTGGTGAACTCGTGGCGATCGGCGGGAATGTCGCCCAGTTGATGGAGGTGGGCGGCCGAGGCACCGGAAACGATCACGCCCGCCGGCCCGTCATCGAGTCGCTCGGTTGCGAATCGGCCGGGATCCGTGCTCAGCCACGCCGCGCGCAGATCCTCGAACTCATCGCTCGGCGTGCCGGCGTTCCGGTAGACGCCGTGAGTCAGCCGTACAAGGTGGCCGGCTGTCTCGAGTCGAGACAGGTCGAGTCGGGTCACTCCATGCGCCTTGGCTTGCGCTGAGGTCACGATGCCCCATTGCATGGACGTCACAGTGGCGACTCTCAGTGCGGCCATGTTGGATTTCATGCTTGGATTGTATCTAGATAGCGGATACTTTCCAAGCACTCTGGTGAACAGCTGGCGGTGCGAGACTCCCGCCGAGGTTCCTCAGCGTCCGGAGAGGAATCCGATGTCGGGCCGACGCTGCGTGGCACTACTCTGGCGCGGTGAATCTGAGGGTGGAAGTGGGACGGCTGGTCGAGTCCGAGACCGAGCATGGCAAGGACCGCCGGGCGTTCGGGGAGTTCATCGGCCCTCGTGGCGAGCTGGCCTCGTACGCCTTCGGCTGGTGCTCGGACGCCGACGAAGGGCTCATTTCCATCGGTATCGGCGTAGGCAATGAGGGCGGCGGGACGTTTCATGCGGCGGTCTTCGAGAATGACGGGGGAATTGCGTACGCGCTGATCGATGAGCCATTCGAGCAGGTGCCTCAGGGCGGACCGGATCTCACGGCGGCCCAGGCTCGTGCACACGAGGATCTTCCGTTCATATGGGCGGTGGTCGATACCGTGATGGCTCGGGACGGACGGGCGGAGTGGCTACGGCATTGGTTGCTGCGTACGACCAGCATCACGACGGCTCCGGTCATGGCTGGCGATGAGCCGATACTCCTCGTCTCGCACGATGCCGATGACGGGATGTGGCAGGCAATCGGTACGTCAGACGGCACACCCGGGAACGGACGACTCGGCCACCTCTTTCACCTCATAGACGCCGACCCCACGATCGTCGACGTGCTTGATCTCGAGCCGGGGGAGAGTGCGACACGGGAACGTGTCGGTGGGCCTTGGACCCGGGATGGCGTCGGGGACCTGTAGAAGCGGCTGGACCTTCAGGTGGTGGGCACGGCAATCGGCATCCCGTCTGCCCAGTCGGGATCGGCGGCGGTGAACATCTCGGGCGTGACCCAGGCTTCGAAGAGAGGTACGCCGTCCCAGGCTCCGCCGCGAGCGATCGCGATGACCGCGTGTGGTCGGTCGAAGGAGACCTGGACGTGGCGGATCTTGCGCTCGACGTACTCGGGCATCGCGGAGCCGGCCATCCATGCCATCGCTGTCACCGCTGCCGCCTTGAAGCCGTTCTGGTCGTACGCGGCGGTCGCATTCTGGGTGCAGCTGAACTCGATGCCGCCGTCCTGCTCGGGCAGACGAGCGGCGATACCGAAGGCTACCGACGCGACCCCTGGTGCCGAGTCCAGCTCGTGGGAGGCGTCGGCGTTCCAGGCCGGTAGCCGGGTGGTGAAGACGACCGAGTTCGGCTCGGGGGCGTCGTACGCAACATAATCGCGCCGCTCACGCTTGACCGTCCATGCGTGTCCGTCGGTGAGGTGCTCCGGGTGAGTCACATGACTCACGTCGCCTGCGTCGTACTGCTCGACGACCTCGGATACCGCTACCCAGACGCCCTCGGCAGGCACCTCTGGGGCTGCGATGACCGAGAAGACATCGACGTCGTCGCGGCTGCCAGGACGAGCCACGGCAACCGGTCCGACTGAGGTCTCGACGATGGCCTGGAGGCCCTTTCGAAGCACCAGGCGACCGTCCTCGATCGTGAGCGGCTCCGTCCACTCCGGCGTGGTGACCAGAGCAGTGGCGAGCAGCAACATGGTGTCGGCGCCGATCGTGACGGGCATCGACTGGATGAGCCCGCGGGTGTTCTCTGCCGCCCAGGCGTTCAGCGTCTCCTGGTCCGGCAACGGCTCGACAGCGACCGGCAGCGGCGTCGTCGGCTCGACCCAGTCGGCCAGCCACGCCCCGAGCGCCGCGGCGACGGTCGGGTGCGCCTCGGCGACGAGCTTCTCGGCAGTCTCCCGAGCCTCCTCAGGCGACAGCCCGAGCGCCTCGGTGATGGCATTGCCTTCGGCAGCGGGAGCGACCAGGGCGAGCAGGAGCCAGAGCCCGGTGTACGAGATCACCGGCTGGTCCGCGGTTCCAAGCTGCGTCCGGGCGCGGTCGGCGTACTGCCAGATTTCTTTCACGGCCGGGAGGATATCCGAGTGCGCGTGTGTGGTCGCGTCGCGAAGGCGAACCGGAGCATGTGGCTGGCGGTGAAGGCGATGCTGCACAGCGTCTATGACCAGCCCGACGCGGCCGCGGTCCAGGCCCAGTTCGACCGGCTGCTCGACTACGTAGAACGTTACGGCGCGCTCAATGCTCATTGTGCTGACCATGATGCGCCGCACCATGGTCAATAAAATGACCATTACGAGGTCAAGATGACGGTCCATGCCGAAGCGCCCATTGTCTGCGAAGTCGCGGCGTACAGCCCGCACGCTAGGAGACTACGTCTCTACGTTCCGCCGTCTGCAAGGCCTGACGGCGGAACAGGTGGCCGACCGTGCCGGCATCACCCGAAACATGCTCCGAAAGCTCGAGCAGGGAGACGCCAGCGTCGGCCTCGACGTGGTCCTAGAAGTCTGCCGTGTCCTTGGGGTGCTCGACTTTGTCACTGACGGAATGAACCCCTACGAGACGGCACTGGGACAGTCGCTGGCTGAACAGAACCTTGCCCAAGCGGGTCCGCCGATGAGTCGGAGCGTCGACTTATACACAAGCCTGCCAAGTGAAGCAGGGCAGGGAAGGACGAACGCTCAACCGAAGTGTTTGGCGAAGTGTTCGCTGTGACCGCGAACTGGCGTCAGGTTGCAGCTGGCAACGGCATCGCCAAACGTGAGATGAACCGTATGGCCGACGCGTTCGACGGACTGCGCGCCGCGGTCGGCTGAACGGCAAAGGAGGCGGCCCCCCGGCGACGAGACCACCGGAGGGACCTCGAGGACCAGCCTGCGTAGGAGCCCCGATCACCTGCCGGGATCGCCGTAGGAATGGCAGCATGGGCACCCCGTCGCCAGGAGGCCCCATGTCCACCACAGCCACATTCGTCTCGCCCACCGACGGCACTGCGCTCGCCATCCGGACATGGGGAGAGGAGCTGTCCGCGCCGCGGGGCGTTGTCCAGATCGCCCACGGCATCGCCGAGCACGGGCAGCGTTACGACCGGCTCGCTCAGGCTCTCGTCGCGGCTGGGTACGTCGTGCGGGCGGCCGACCACCGCGGTCACGGCGGGTCCGTCACGTCGGCCGACCAGCTCGGTCACTTCGACTTCGAGGCACTGGTGGCCGACGTCGCGGCCGTGGGTGCCTCGCTGCGCGAGGAGTTCTCCGGGATCCCGGTGTTCCTGATTGCGCACTCGATGGGGTCCTTTGCGGCGCAGACGGTGATCTTGGACCGCTCCGACCTGTACGACGGCGTGGTGCTGTCGGGCTCGACCGCCCTCGACGTACTCGCTGGTGCGCTCTCGAGCGCCGAGGGTCCGGTCGGGCTGGAGGCGTTCAACGCCGGGTTCGAGCATCGGACCGGGTACGAGTGGCTCTCGCGCGATGAGGCCGAGGTCGATGCGTACGTCGCAGACCCGCTGTCCGGGTTCGATCTGCCCGACACTGCCGTGCCTCAGCTCTTCGCCGGCGCAGAGCGTCTGGCCGACCCGGCAGCCATCGGTGGGATCCGCTCCGATCTGCCGATTCTCGTCGTCTCCGGCGACGCCGACCCCCTTGCCGGAGGCGGTGCCCTGGTCGAGCTGCTGGGACAGCGTTATCGCGAGGCCGGGTTGAAGGATGTGACGGTGACGCTCTACCCCGGGGCGCGCCACGAGATCTTCAACGAGACCAACCGCGATGCGATCACCGCCGACGTGATCGCGTGGCTCACGGCTCATTCCTGACTGCCGCGCGGTAGAGGACAGATGGTTTCGCGTCTGCGAAACCATCTGTCCCGTTTCAGCTCACCTCAGGCGTACGGCCGGATGGCGTCGATGATGCGCGACCAGTTCTCGGCGCCGTACCTACGGGAGCCGGCCCGGGCCTAGTGGGCCTGGACGGTGCGGGGAGGTCGGTGTCGATGTCGGCGGCCTCGCTGGGCTCGACGAGGTGGTCAGACTATGGGCCGCCAACGCGCCACCGTCTGCTGCTCATCGACGGTCTTCCTCGTTGGTCGCGCATGGTGGGCTTGTACGAGGCTCGCCACTTCGACGGTGGCGAGGAGAGGGTCTCCAGAACAGTTACGGCGACGTCTTCGGGGCTCCTGTTGACGAACGGGAACGTGAGGAACACTTGGAACGCAGTGTCATCGGCCATGAGGGATACGAGGAATTGGTCAGGTTCCCGGAAGTGGCGGGCGGCCCAGGAGAATCCCAGGTGATGTTCGGCCAGCCAGGCATGGTCGACTTCCTGGAGGATCAACCTTGTGGTGGTGTCTGTAGGGCGCTCCCAGGAGCGATCGGCGATGAGCCGCTCGACCTCGGCGTCGTACTGCTCAGCGAGGAAACTCGCACCGCCCGAGGCTGGTTTCTCGAGCAGCCAGTCCCAGTGAACGACGTCGCCGTCACGACGGATGAGGACATCGGTCGAGCCGCAGCCGTATGTCCCACACTCGCATCGGGCGATCGGAACCTGCCGAGGCGTGGTTTCCGCACGGAGATTGTTGACCGGAACGATCAGGTCGAATGGGTCCATCCCCATTCCTGCACCTCGGGAGGTCATCTCGACCTCGTTGACGAAGACCTGGAGCTCGAACCCGTCCGTCAGGTCCTTCGGAGCGTGGGAAATGGCGAACCTGATGACGTCGGTCGGCAGTCGGTCGTACACCTCCGAGGAGTGATCTCGCGCCGGGCTGTCTGCCTGTCCTGGGAACGGGAGACCGAGCTCATCGAGCGCGTCGACCAAGACTGCTTCGATCTCGTCACGGCGTAGGTCCGCCGTAAGCCCAGCAAGTGTGCGAAGAGCGGGAGAATCGAGATCGTCGACAAGCGCTTGTGTGGCTGCGTCGATGATGACCTTGTGCTCCTCTCCCTCATCCCAGCGCGCTGCCGCGTCGTAGAAGCGAGAATGGGGGCTGGGACCTAGCGCGAACACGCCGTCATTCTGGCTCTGCCGATGTTGCAGCGCCATCGGGTATTTCGCGACTTTCGGGTCAGGTCGGGTGAATCGAGCGCGATGCTCGAATTCGGGTAGCCCGTGCTCGGAGGCGTACGTGACGATGACTGTTCCTGGTTCACCTGACTGAAGGGGTGCGAGATGA
This sequence comes from Nocardioides sp. NPDC059952, assembly GCF_042730435.1. NCBI lineage: Bacteria > Bacillati > Actinomycetota > Actinomycetes > Propionibacteriales > Nocardioidaceae > Nocardioides > Nocardioides sp. NPDC059952. The sequence goes on from NZ_JBHWLY010000033.1 coordinate 22,376, forward strand.
GTCGGATCTCGTTCGTGAGCAAGCTTCGGGACCAGGTCATTCGGCCGCTGATCCAGAGCGCGCTGGTGGAACAGGAGATCCCCGAGGTCGCCGTCGCGGTCGTGGTCGGTACGGAGTTCCACGGCTCACTGAGAGAGCCTGGGGAAACGCGCTGGACCTACCCGGCCGATGGACATGAGTACGTCTGGGTGCACGTCACATATCTGCCCACGAACGAGGGTTCTGGCTGGCGGTTGGGGCGCTCGGAGGACCTTCACGATCCGGCCGCGCTGGTGAATGCGCTCTGGCAGCTGGGCTCGGACTTCGAGGACTGGGTGTGTGAGACGACATTCGCGTGGGGCGAGGAGCGCCATGCCCGGGTTCCGAAGGTTCGAGATCTGCCTGAATGGATCACCGGCGCCTGAGGGTCACTCAGGCGCTGCCGCTCGCCTCAATGGATCGGATGAGCGTGATATTCACGCTGTGGCGAGCCGAAGGCGAGCCCGTTCTCATCCAGGTTGTTCTGGATGACCACGTAGTCGTCGCCGAAGCCGATGCCCACGGCGACCATCCCGTTCGCCATGTCGCCTCCTCGGTACTCCAAAAGGTCCACTGCAGTAACCGTCCGTGACTGCAGCCGCGCGAGCTCGGCAACGGCATCGTCGCGCCAAGCGAGGTCGAAGTACGAGTCTGAGACTGGCCGGAACGGATCGATGGTGTTCCAGGTGAGCGACAGGTCATCGAACTTTTGATGCTGGATCTCCAGTTGCTCGCCGGCAAAGTCGAGCACGACGGGAGCGTCGGCGAACCACTCCTCATCCTTCCGATCCCACAAGAGCCAAGCTCGAGTGAGACATCGACCGCGAAGGCTTCCGAGGCGGCTCCCGTTAGCTAGCTTGATGGCTCTGAGGCCGCAAAGCCACGACGGCTGGTAGTTGGCGATGCCGAAGTACAGGTCCTCATGGGCCGGATCTGACTGGTTCAACCCGAAGCTCCGATACGTGCGGCTACATCGGTCGGCAACGGGTTGGGCTCCTCGGTGGGGCACGGCTGCTCGCCCGAGCGGACAGCAGACAGTTGAGCGGTGATGTCGTCGATTCCGACGATCCAGTCGTCGACGTAGGCCGGGACGACTTCGGGGCTGAGGCCGATCTGCAGGGTCGAAGTCCAGCGGAAGGACGTTTCGGTCCGAATTGTGCGCAGGAGGCGCTCGAGTGGGCGACTCATCCGAGGACCTCGATCAATGTCTCGATCCGGGCGGCGAGGATGTCATCGATCTCGCCGACGAATTGAAGTCGAATGTGCTTGGCGTCTGGTGCTTTGGTGGCGTACGCCATGACCGCGGTCCATCCGTCCATTCGGTAGCTGAACTCCGCGTCAGATTCGCTGCTGAGTCTTTCCGTGCCTGCCAAGACCATGTGCCGGTCGCTCTCGGTGGGATCGTTGTCGACCCAGTCGGAGATTCGCGCCAGAAGTTGGCGTACCTGCGTAGGGTCGCGCACCAGACAGGTGATCACTCGGACGTGCTGTCGGTCCGAGACCGGTGGCAGCTCGACAGGCTGTTTCCGGAGCCGAGCTCCACACCAGGGGCAGTAGCGAATCGCGATGTAGCTCGAGCCGCCATCGTGGATGGGAAGGCCTATCCGGCCGCAGCCGTCGCGAAAGATGACCGCGTCGGCGCAATCTAATGGGTCCCGGTGCAGGTGGCATTCGAAGGCGAGGTGCTCGGCGAGGTCTGTGCAGCAGAGATCCCGCGGCCGGCGTCGAAGAACGATAGGAGCGATCCTCGGCAGGAGGCTTGCGATGGTGGGCACCGGAAGATCTTGACGCATGTCGTTCCAGCCACGCGCCTCAGTTTCGTACAGACACCTCGGGTGGCGCGAGTGACGTCTCGGCCGACGTGCCTGACGTCTCGGCCCGTGCTGCCGGGGCGGTCTGCTTGCGGCGGCCGCCCCGGCAAAGCTGCCCTCAGGCGTACGGCCGGATCGAGTCGATGATGCGGGACCAGTTCTCGGCGCCGTACCCGCGGGAGCGGGCCCAGGTGTAGTGGGCCTGGACGGCGCGGGGGAGGTCGGTGTCGATACCGGCGGCTTCGCTGGCCTCGACGAGGTGGTCGGCGGTGGCGCCCATCATGGTGATGGTGCTGAGGTGACCGGGGTGCTGGCCGGCTTCGAGCTGGGGGCCGAGGTCCTCGCCGGCGTCGAGCATCGGGGGGATGCCGGCGAGGGTCTGCATGAGCTCCGGGATGGCCGCGGAGGGTTTGATGCCGCCGGTCTCGAGGAGCGCGACGGCGTGGAGGAGGGAGGAGAGGGAGGTCAGGAAGATGTCCAGGTTGGCCTGGTACATCAGCTGGGCGAGCCCGGGGTCCTCGCCGAGGTAGCGGACCGACCCGATGCGGGCGAGCGCGTCCTCGTGCTGGGACAACACGGAAGCGGGACCGCTGACATAGACGTACGCATCGGGGGTGCCGACCATCGGAGCCGGGACCATCACGCCGCCCGTGAGGAAGTGGGCGCCGTGCGAGGCCGCCCACTCCGCGCCCCGGCGCGTCCCGTCCGGAGACTCGGAGCTGAGGTTGACGATCGTGCGACCCGCGAGCTCGGAGGTCGCGGAGCCGAGCACGTCGTACATCGCCTGGTAGTCGGTCAGGCTGAGGATGACCAGGTCGCTCGCGGCGACGGCCTTCGCGGGGGAGTCGGCCAGCTGGGCGCCGGCGGCCACCACCTCCGAGGCGCGCGATGCCGTGCGGTTCCATACGGTCACCGGATGGCCGGCGGCGAGCAGGCTGTGGACCATCGCCCGACCCATGGGGCCGAGGCCGATGAGGGTGACGGGGGTGCGAGTTCGGTTCATGGGCACCATCCTCACGACTCGCCTACGATTGCGGGAGTACCCACTATTTACTGGGGTACTTACCAAATGGTGAGTGAGGAGAACCCGTGACGAAGCCTCGCAACGGCCCCTACATCTGCGGCATCGACGCCGCGCTCGACGTGGTCAGCGGCAAGTGGAAGGGGCTGATCCTGTGGGAGCTCGACAGCTACGGCGTACGCCGCTTCGCCGAGCTCCGCCGTGGATTGCCCGGCGTCAGCGAGAAGATGCTGACCCAGCACCTGCGCGAGATGGAGCACGACGGGCTGGTGCACAGGGAGGTGTATGCCGAGGTGCCGCCGCGGGTGGAGTACTCGCTGACCGAGCACGGCCGCACCCTCAACACCGCGCTCGGGCCGCTCGGCAACTGGGGCATGGACCGCATCGCCCGTGAGCGAACCGAGCTGGTCGAGCACCGCGACGCCGACTTGCTGCCCCGGCCCTAGCAACAGGCCGTCAGACCGGCCGGACCTCCGACCCGGTCGCCCTCGTCGGCAGTCCCGCGGAGGCCAGCAACGCCAGCTTCTCCGCATCGGCCGAGCCGGCGTCGGGGTGGTAGACGACGAGCATCAGGTCGTCGGTGCCGTTGATCGTCAGCCGCTCCCGGTTGAGGGTGAGTTCGCCGACCTGCGGGTGGTTCATCTTGATCGGGGCGCCGGTCTGGGCGCGTACGTCATGGCGTGCCCACAGCTGTCGAAAACGCGGGCTGGCCAGCGAGAGCTCGCCGATCAGCTCGATGAACCGAGGGTCGTCGATGTCGGTGCCGACGGCCTGGCGCAGGTTGCCGACGAAGCACTCCGTCATCGACTCCCACTCCGGGTGGAACGCCTGCTGGCCCGGGTCGAGGAACTGGTCGCGCAGCTGGTTTCCGCCGGCCGCGAGCCGCGGCGAGAGAGCACGCGCAAGAGGGTTGGCGGCGAGGATGTCGAAGTAGCGCCCCTCGATGAACGCGGGCTGCACCATCGAGTCGAGCAGCTTGAGCGCCCCGGGCGGGACGGTCTCCTTGCGTCGGCGCGGCCGCCGGGCGGGGCGCCTCGGTGACCAGCGACATCATGTGGGCGGTGTGGTCGTCGTCGAGCTGGAGGACGCGGGCGATCGACTCGAGCACCTGCGCCGACGGGTTGCGGTCGCGGCCGCGCTCCAGGCGCAGGTAGTAGTCGGCGCTGATCCCGGCCAGCATGGCGACCTCCTCGCGGCGCAAGCCGGGGACGCGACGTACGCCGACGGCCGGGATGCCGGCCGCCCCCGGTGTCACCAGCGCCCGCCTGGCCTGGAGGAATGCGCCCAACGGGTTCGTCGCCTCGCTCATGCCTCCAGCCTAGGTCGGCGCTGAGCAGACAGCGGGGGTCCTGTCAGGCCCCGGTCTGATCAGGGCTCTGGGTGGTCGCGCCCAGCCCACCTAGCGTCGAAGACGGCCCGACCGGGCCGTCCGACGAAAGGGAAGACAACGCACATGACCGTCGTACTGATCACCGGCGCCAACAAGGGCATCGGCTTCGAGACCGCCCGCCAGCTCACCGAGGCGGGCTACGACGTCTACCTCGGCGCGCGAGACGCCGAGCGAGGGGAGAAGGCGGCCGCCGAGCTCGGTGCGCGCTTCGTACAGCTCGACGTCACCGACGACGCCTCCGTCACCGCCGCGCTGTCGACCATCGAGGCGGCCGAGGGCCGCCTGGACGTACTCGTGAACAACGCCGGCGTCCTCGTCGCCGACCCGCTCGACGGCCCGACCGCGCTGCGGGTCTTCGACATCAACGCGGTCGGGATCATCCGCGTCACCGAGGCCGCGCTGCCGCTGCTGCGCCGCTCGGAGAACGCGCGCGTGGTCAACGTGTCCAGCAGCCTCGGCTCGTTCTGGGCCAACACCACCCCCGGCCGGGTCGAGCAGGGGATGTTCCTGCCGCTCTACGCCGCGTCCAAGGCCGCCGCGACCATGCTGACCGTCCAGTACGCCAAGGCGTACGACACGATCAGGTTCAACGCCGTCGAGCCCGGTCCCACCGACACCGACATGACCGCCGGCTTCGGCATCGAGGACATCGCCCGGCCGCCCGCGGAGAGCGCGAGGATCGTCGTACGCCTCGCCACCCTGGACCTCGACGTCCCCACCGGGACGCTCCAGGACAAGGACGGCGCGCTCGCCTGGTAGCGGTTCAGTGAGCGCCGGCGACGCAGAACTCGTTGTCCTCGATGTCACGCAGCACGGTCCACTGGATACCGAACTCGTCGTGCTCGGCGACGACCGTCGCGCCGAGGCCGACCAGGCGCGCGACCTCCGTAGCGCGGTCGGGTGCGATGAGATCGGGGTGGGCGCGGTTCTTCACCTGACGCGGCTCGGGCACGCGCGCGAAGAGCCAGGCCGGCACGCCAGGTGTCGGCTGCTTCAGGCCGATCGAGCTGAACTCGTCCGTGCTGCCCTCGTCGAGCGAACGATCGAGCGCCGCGCCCCAGAAGGTCGCGGTGCGAAGCGCGTCCGAGCAGTCGAAGGTGATGGCGCCGAGGGTCAGGGTCATGCGGGTTCCTCTCGAGGGGTGAGCGGCCAGACGATGTCCGTCTGGTATGCCGACGGCGCGACGCCGTCGGAGTCGTTGATGACGTACGCCTCGCGGATCGGTTGCCCGGTCGGGGTGCCGTGGTGCGCGACCCAGGTGCCGAGGAGCCCGTAGGTGTCGGGCAGCGTCTCGTAGCTGCCGGCGTGGGTGGCGACCGCGGCCGTGACGGGCGGCAGGCGCAGCAGGACGGTGTCCACGGGAGCGACGTCCGACCGAACCGGAAAGTACGCCGTGACCTGCTGCTCCGCATCGTCGACGAACTCGGCGTCATACAGCGCGGAGGCGGGCCCGGTGACCTCGACCAGGCCGTCCCGGCAGGCCTGCTCGAGCCGCTCGAACGCCGGCCCGAGAAAGGCGTCGTAGGCACCGTCTCGGACGATGCCGGTCAGGGCGACCGCGTTGGTGGCCGGGAGGTCGACGAGTCGCGGCGGGGTCCAGGAGGCAGCGGGTGCGGCGTGCAGGTCGTCGACGATCTTCTCGACCTGCCGGGCGCGCTCGCGCATCCGGTCGGCGTGGCCGGCGAGGGTCGCGGCGGTGACCTCGGGGTCGCGCGCGGCCAGGATGGTCGCGACGTCGGCGAGCGGGACCTCCAGGTCACGGAGCCGGCGGATGATGGTGGCGTCGGCCAGCTGCCCCGCGGCGTACCGACGGAAGCCGGTCTCCGGATCGACCGCCGCAGGCGTGAGCAGGCCTTGGGCGTGGTAGGCGCGGAGCGCCTTGATCGAGATGCTGGCGGCGCGCGAGAAGGTCCCGATCGACAGCAGCGGCTCGCTCATGCGGTCCATCCTGCTGTCTCCCCCAGGGGGAGAAACAAGGATGCCGCGAACGGAGAGTGGTAAACGTCACAGAGCGCAAACAAATCCATACAAACACACCCTCTCGATTTGGGTAGGGAGCTGCCCTGGGGTGAGCCTGAAGTAATGAGTGAACTGAGAAGTGAGACCACCGCCGGCCATCCCGGCGATCGGTCTTTCCTCGGCCAGCCTCGCGTGCTGGCCAACCTGTTCGGCGTCGAGCTGTGGGAGCGGTTCAGCTTCTACGGCATGCAGGGCATCCTGGCGATCTACCTCTACTACTCCGTGGCGGAGGGTGGTCTCGGGATCAGCGAGCCGGTCGCGCTCGGCATCGTCGGTGCCTACGGCGGCGCGGTCTACCTCTCGACGATCATCGCGGCCTGGATCGCCGACCGTCTGCTCGGCGCGGAGCGTACGCTCTTCGCCTCTGCCTGGCTGGTCGTCTTCGGCCACCTCGGGCTCGCTCTGATCCCCGGCATCGCCGGAGTCGGGGTCGGGCTGGTGCTGATCGCACTCGGCTCGGGCGGTGTGAAGGCGAACGCGTCCTCCCTGGTCGGCACCCTGTACGCCCCCGACGACGAGCGTCGCGACGCCGGCTTCTCCCTCTTCTACCTGGGCATCAACCTGGGCGCCCTGGTCGGTCCGCTGCTGACCGGGCTGCTGCAGAAGCAGTGGGGCTTCCACGTCGGCTTCGCGCTGGCCGCGATCGGGATGATCTTCGGTCTGGTGCAGTACGCACGTGGCCGCGGCGCGCTCCCGGAGGCGAGCCGCGTCGTCCCCAACCCGCTGCCCGCCAACGAGCGCGGCCGCTGGATCGCCATCGCCGTCGCCACCGTGGCGCTGATCGTCGTGCTCTGCCTGACCGGTGTCATCACCGCGCCTCGACTGGCCAACATCGTGATCGGCATCGCCGCGGTCGCCGCGGTCGCGCTCTTCGCGGTCATCCTCTCCAGCCGCCATGTCACCGCCATCGAGCGGAGCCGGGTGTGGGCGATGGTGCCCCTCTTCATCGCCTCCGCGGTCTTCTGGTCCCTCTACCAGCAGCAGTTCACCGTCATGGTGGTCTACTCAGACCAGCGCCTGGACCGCGACATCTTCGGCTGGGAGATGCCGGTCTCGTGGGTCAACTCGATCAACCCGGTCTTCATCATCCTGCTCTCCGGGGTCTTCGCGGCCCTGTGGACCAAGCTCGGCTCCCGTCAGCCGTCGACGCCGGTGAAGTTCGCGATCGGCACGATCCTGATGGGCATCGCTTTCTGGGTCTTCCTGCTGATGCCGAGCGGTGAGCACACGGTGCCGCTGATCGGCCTCGCGTTCATCCTGCTGCTCTTCACGCTCGCCGAGCTGCTGCTCTCCCCGGTCGGTCTCTCGCTGGCCACCAAGCTCGCCCCCGAGCGGTTCCGCACCCAGATGATGGCGCTGTTCTTCCTCTCCGTCGCCCTCGGCACCGCGATGTCCGGCCGGCTGGCTGAGTTCTACGACGTGAGCGACGACAGCGGCTTCTTCTGGTGGGTCGGGCTCGCCTCCGTCGTCGTCGGCGTCGTGCTGCTCATCGGCAACCGGCCCATCCGCCGGCTGATGGCGGGCGTGCACTGACCTCCACGGCGTACGCGGCCAGCAGGAGTCACGCCCGCCTGGACGTGTGGGTCAGGCGTCCTTCCGGCGACGGGCGAGGAAGGCACCGGTGCCCCCGATGCTGACGAGCAGCCCGCCGACGGCGAGGAGCGCTCCGCTCGGACCGCCTGTGTTCGGCAGGTTCCCAGCCCGGCCGGCATCGATCCGGGTCGGGACCTCGGAGGCGGCCTTGGCGCTGGCGTCCTTGACGACTGCCGCGCACTTCTCCGAGGTGTCGGTCTTGGTCTCGTAGACAGCCGGGATGACGACCGTGACCGAAGAGGCGGGCGAGTCCACCACGGTGACGTCCGACGCCGGGCTGTCCTCCACCGTGCGGGTGTCGACCAGGTCCCAACCCTCAGGTTCGTCAGCGGTCCAGGATGCGTCGGCCAGGTACGTGGTCGGCTCACCGTCCTTGACGAAGTAGAGCGTGACGTCGGGGTCGGCGTAGGCCTCCTTCGTGATCAGGGTCTGCTCGTACTGCTCGCCGATCTGGGACAGGTTCAGCGGGTTGTCATCGCCGTCCTGACCGTCCTCATCGGCCGGGGTGCCCGACGTGCTGGTCCAGGTGGTGAAGTGGTCCCACTGCCACGCGCCGAAGACGGCAGGAGTCGCCTCCGCGACCACGATGGTCTCGGTCCAGGCCTCTTTGTCGACGATGGTCTCGGCCCAGGCCTCCTTGTCCACGACCGTCTCGCTCCAGGCTTCCCTGTCCACGATGGTCTCGGTCCAGGCCTCCTTGTCCACGACCGTCTCGGTCCAGGCTTCCCTGTCCACGACGGTCTCGGTCCAGGCTTCCTTGTCCACGACCGTCTCGTCCCACGCCTCCTTGTCCACGACGGTGACGGTCTCGGTCAGGTCGCCCTCGGCGAAGCGGACCCAGCCCTTGTCGCCGTGCTCGTCCTCGCCGTTCCAGTCCGGCGTGTTCAGGTAGCGGACCTTGCCGGTCTGCTTCTGCCTGTAGGCGTAGCCGCTGTCCTTGATGCGAGTCTCCTGGTGGGTGACGGCCTCGTGGTGGACGACGTGGGTCTCGGCCGGGTGCTCGACCGTGTGGGTCTCGGCCGGGTGGTCGACCGTGTGGGTCTCGGCCGGGTGGTCGACCGTGTGGGTCTCGGCCGGGTGGTCGACGGTGCGGGTCTCGGCCGGGTGCTCGACCGTGCGGGTCTCAGCCGGGTGCTCGATGGTGTCGGTCACCGCGTCGGTGCCGGGCGTGTAGGTCCGGGTGTAGACCGAGTTGCGGAACTGATCCTCGGTGACAGCCTCGTGGCTCGCACCCTTGACCACCGTCGAGAAGCGGGACTCCTCGTGGGACACCGCTTCGGTGTGCTCCACGTGCGTGACCGCAGGCGTGACCTCGGTGGTCTCCTTCTCGTCGGCGACCTTGACCTGAGAGGTCACGGTGCTCGTCTCGCAGTCCTGTGCGGCCTGAGCCCCCGGGGCTGCCACGACCGTGGCGACTCCGGCAACGGCTACGGCCGCGAGGCCGATCTTGGTGGAGCTGTGCATGTTCATGGGCTGGTTCCTTCAGGGCGTGTTGTGGTCCGTGCCTGTGGTGAGCAGGCAGGGCTGAGGTACCCGAGACCGGGCGGGCGGACAGGGATGCCTGTCGCGGTCGGCCTGGGTCGATCTCGGGTGGATCGTGGAGACCTCTTGAAACCGTTGAGCACGTGCGGCGTGTGGGCCGCCTCGGCGAGGCCTGTGAAAGGAGGGTCTCCCGGCGCTGTCTCAGCGGGTTGAAGGAACTATCTGTGCCTACCCAATATTGGGGTGGACGGGACCTACGACCCTAGCGATTTCGGCCTGGATTGGGACCAAGTCCCTGACGGATTGGCCGCCGACGGTCGTCCGGCGAGCGCGGCAGCGCGCCCACGCACCGCGTCCCGGGCGAACGAAAATTCGTTCGCCCGGGACAGCGGCCGCTCGGCCGGGAGGATCTTCACCAGTTGTAGTCGAGGAACTTCCCGTCGAAGGTGACCACGACCCGGTCCCCGCCGGGGTCGGAGCGGCGAGCGATGTCGACCTTGAAGTTGATCGCGCTCATGATGCCGTCGCCGAACTCCTCGTGGATCAGCTCCTTGAGGGCAGGGCCGTAGACGGCCAGGGCCTCGTGGAAGCGGTAGATCGTGGGATCGGAGGCCACCCCGGGCGCCGCGCCCCGGTAGGGCTGGACCTGCAGCGCCTCGACGACCTCGGGCTCCAGGCCGAGCAGCTCGCCGGCGGCCTCCGCCTCGGCCGCGCTCATCGGGTGCTGGCCGAGCAGGGCGGCGGTGGTCCACACCGGTGCCCGGCCGACCCGCTCGGCGATCTGGGCCCAGGTGATCCCGGCACGCAGTCGGGCGGAGGTGACCGCCGCGGCGGCCTCGGTCTTGCTCAAGATGGGCTGGGTCATCTGCTCAGGCCTCGCTCGCGACGGTCGACTTGCTGGGAGACACCGGCTCGGGACGCGCACGCTCCGTGCCGGTTCGGTGGTGGGTGGCGTAGATGACCAGCCCGACGAAGGTCAGGCCTCCGACCAGGTTGCCGAGGACGGTCGGAATCTCGTTCCAGAGCAGGTAGTCGCCGACGGTGAAGTCGCCGCCGAGCATCAGCCCCGAGGGGAAGAGGAACATGTTGACGACCGAGTGCTCGAAGCCCAGGTAGAAGAAGACCATGATCGGCATCCACATCGCGATCACCTTGCCCGGCAGGCTGTCGGACATCATCGCCCCGACCACGCCGGTGGAGACCATCCAGTTGCACATCACGCCGCGTACGAAGAGGGTCAGCATCCCTGCGGCACCGTGATCGGCGTAGCCCAGCGTCCGGCCCTCGCCGATGGCGCCGATCGCCTGGCCGACCGCATCGGGTTCCACGGAGAACCCGTAGGTGAAGTAGATCGCCATCATCACCGCCGTGGTCAGCGCGCCGGCGAAGTTTCCGACGAAGACCAGGCCCCAGTTGCGCATCATCGCGCCGAAGGTGACACCGGGGCGCCGGTCCAGCCAGGCCAGCGGAACCAGGGTGAAGACACCGGTCAGCAGGTCGAAGCCGAGCAGGTAGAGCATGCAGAAGCCGACCGGGAAGAGCACCGCACCGATGAGCGGCTCGCCGGTCTTGGCGCCGATGGTGACCGCGAACGCGGCCGCCAGCGCCAAGATGGCTCCCGCCATGTAGGCACGTATCAACGTGTCTCTGGTCGACATGAAGACCTTGGACTCGCCGGAGCTGATGATGCGGCCGGCGAGCTCCTTCGGGCTCACGTAGGACATGGGTCGCCTCCTGGGGACGAGGTGGGCACGTAGGACTGGAACCTCGGATCGCCGTTGACCCACGCTCATGCCATCACCCGAGGCGGCCACCCGAGTAGGCCATCCGCGCACGATCTGCGGCGATCTGCGCGTCACGGGATCGGGTTAACCGAAGCGATACAGGCAGGCGAACGAGCCCGAAACCCGGCGAAGCCAACCTGGGTCGGATGGAACCGCTCGACGACGATCTGCTGGCCGCGGTGGTCAACGTGACCCCCACCGCGCTGTGGGTGATCGGTGCCGATGGCACCGTCCAGCTGGCCAACCAGGCCGCGCTGTCCCTGCTCGGCTACAGCTCGGCCGACGAGATCATCGGCGCGCCCAGCCACGAGACGCTCCACGATCACCACCCCGACGGGACCGCGTATCCCTCCGAGGCCTGCCCGATCCTCGGCCGCCCGGGATCGCCCGCCAACTCGGCGCCGGAGTGGTTCTTCACCCGGCAGGGCCGACCGCTGCCGGTCGCCTGGTCCACCCGCGCCGTCGGCACGGCCGGGGCCAGACTGCTCTCCTTCGCCCTCGCCCCCGATGCCCCCGGCTTCGCACTCGATGAGGTCGACGAGGTCGACATCACCACGCGCGACGCCCTCCGCACGGCGGTGGACCAGCGCGTGCGCGAACGGTTCCGGGACCCGGAGTTCACCGCCGCCGCTCTCGCCGCGGAGCTGCATCTGTCCATACGTTCGGTCCAGGCTCTGCTGGCCGAGGACGGTCGTTCGCCCGCGGCCGAGATCCGACGGGCCCGCCTCGAGTTCGCCGGCGCACTGCTCTCCCGCGGTGCCACCGTCTCCGACGCCTGCCGGGCGAGCGGCTTCAGCGAGGTCGGTACGTTCGGCCGTGCCTTCCGCCGTCGGTACGGCCAGGCGCCGAGCTCGTGGGCGCGCGTGGCCGGGTAGCGACGAAAACCGGCCGGCCGCCGGATGATCGAGATCACCCGACGGCCGGCCGTCATCGTGGCCAGGACCTACTCGAACGGGTCGAAGTAGGCGACCGTGGCCGCGTCGATGTTGCTGTCGATACCGACGGGGTCGAACCCGATGGTGCTGGCGCCGGTGACGTACACGCGTCGCTTGCCGTCGGGCCCGCGGTCGAGCACGACGCCGTTGCCGCCGTCCGATCCCGCGGTGGCGTCGTAGCTCGCCGACCACACCTTCTCGCCGTCGGTCATGTCGTAGGCGATGGTCAGGTAGTCGAGGTCGGTCTCGGTGTCCGCGGCCTCGCCGGTGACGACCGCACGGGTGCCGTCCTCGGAGATCGTCACGTCCCAGGGGATGTCGGAGCCGTGGGCGTTGCCGTCGTGCGTCGCCGCCCAGACCTGCTCACCGGTCGTGACGTCGTACGCGACGGTGGCGTAGTCCATGTTCGTGGCACCCTCGACGTTGCCGGTCACCAGGATCTTGCTGCCGTCAGGGGTGAGCTCGGTGGCCTGCGGCACATCGGTGCCGTCACCTCCGTGTTCGGAGGACCACTTCTCCTCGCCGGTGGCGAGGTCGTAGCCGACGGTGGCCCAGTCGGTCTGGCGGTCGGTGTTGCCCACGCCGCCGGTGACGACCACCGTGGACCCTGCGATCTGGACCTGGTCGGAGATGTCGATGCCGTTCGCGCTTCCGTTGCGGAGCACGTCCCACAGCTGCTCGCCGGTCTCGGCGTCATAGGCCACGGTGCCCCAGTCGGTGAGACCGGTGCCCGCGCCCCGGCTCTGACCGGTGACGACGACGGTGCCACCGTCCTCGCTGACCGCGATCGCCCGGGCGTCGTCGGTGCCGTTCACCGGGTCGTCGTAGCGCGAGACCCACAGCTGCTCGCCGGTCGCGGCGTCGAAGGCCACGGTGGCGTAGTCGAGATGGGTATCGCCGACGTTCTGGTAGCCGGTGACGTAGATCCGCTTGCCGTCGGGGCTGACCACCAGGTCGTTGACCGTGTCCGAGGCCTGGCCGGGGCCGTCGAGACTGGTGTTCCACTTCTCGGCGCCGCTGGCCCCGTCGTACGCGATCGCGACGAGGTCGCCGCCGCTGGTGCCGGAGACGTAGACCGTCTCGCCGTCGGGGCTCATCCCGAAGCCGGCCGGCTCGTCCGACCCGCCGTTCGAGCCGTCCCACTGGATCTCCCAGAGGGGCTCGCCGGTCTTGGGGTCGTAGGCCGCGGTGAGGAAGTCGGGCGCGAGTCCGCCCGCTCCTGCAGGTCGGGTGAACCCGCTCATGTAGAGCCGCGTGCCATCCGGGTTCAGGAGCACCTCGGTGCCGACGTCGGTCGAGGCGCCGAAAGCGGTGCGCTGACCGTCGTACCGCGTCGCCCAGTCCTCCGCGCCCGGCCGCTTGGCCCGCAGCACGATGGGGGAGCGGACCGTGTGCGAGCCGTCCGTCCAGGACAGCTGCCCGCCGAGGTAGCGGAACAGCTCGGCGTCCTCGAGGGCGAAGGTCGCGGTGAAGGTCTTGCTCTCGCCGGGCTTGATCGTGAGGGTGCTCGGCTCGATCGTGACGGCGACACCCTCCAGGCCGGTCACCGACGCCTTGTAGGTGGCCTTCTTGTGGCCCACGTTGGTCACGGTGCGGGTGACGGTCTGCGCCTCGTCGAGCAGCCCGATCCCGATCGACGGCGTGTTCAGGTCGCTCGGGTCGAGCGAGCGGCCGGAGTCCTCGAGGGAGTCACACGTGCTGTCGAGTACGCCGCTGGTGGATCCGCACAGGAACGCCAGCCAGTCGTTCGTACCGCTGTCGTAGACGAGGCCGGGGTCGGCCGCGGTGTTGGGCTGGACGTGTCCCGCGCCCTGCTTGAAGATCACCTTCGGGTCGGTGGCCGCCCCGTCGCGTACGTCGGACCCGGTGGTCATCAGCGCGGACTTGATCGCCATCGGCGACCAGTCGGGGTGCAGGTCGCGCAGCAGCGCGGCGATGCCGGCCACGTGGGGCGCGGACATGGAGGTGCCGCTCATCAGGTTGAAGTCCATGCCGCCCTGTCCCGGGGGAGCGACCGCGGCGAGGATGTCCTGCCCGGGCGCGATCACGTCCGGCTTGAGGAGGTCTCCGTTGCCGGCCACGAGCGGCCCGCGGGAGGAGAACTCGGCGGTGTAGGGCGCATCCGCGCCGCGCTGGATGGTGGCGGCCTCGATCGTCGCGGTGGCGCCTGAGGTGGCGGCGTACGCGTTGATCGCACTCCACTCGGTGTCGGCCAGGTGCACCGTGGGGACCGAGTGGAAGTCGGAGTTGAGCGAGTTCTCGTAGGCGTTGACGAAGATCATCCCGACCCCGCCGGCCTCGGCGACCGCGCGGCTGGAGTTGACCCGCGCGATGTCACCGCCGCGCTGGCACAGGACGATCTTGCCGGCCACCTTGGCCGGGTCGAGCGCCGGCTTGCCGTTGTTGTCGCTGGCCGGGTAGCAGCGCGCGCCGGCGGTGATCGACACCCCCGAGAGCCGGGCTGCGGAGCCGGTGATGAGCGGAGCCGGTCCGACCCCGTTGGGGGCGACCGAGGCGCCGGTGTAGCGGGTGCCGCTGCCCAGCGTGACCGCTCCGGTGGTGCTGCGGTCGTGGGTCCCGGCGGCGACGGTGGTCAGCCACGGTCCCGGGTGGGCGACGGTCGAGTCCGTCGGGCCGGAGTTGCCGGCCGAGGCCGACACGAAGATCCCGGCCGCGGCGGCGTTGAGGAACGCGACCTCGGTCGGCTCCAGGAAGTCGGTGCTGGACCCGGAGACCGAGTAGTTGATGACGTCCACGCCGTCGGCCACGGCTTGGTCGATGGCGGCGACCATGTCGGAGGTGTAGCCGTTGGCGGTCGAGCCGTCCTCGGTCGACCACAGGGCCTTGTACGCCGCGATGCGTGCCCGGGGCGCGATGCCGGTGATCTCACCGAACGCCGAAGCGGCTCCGGTCACCTTGACGCCGTGGTTGCCGCCGGAGGTCGACGCGGTGTGGGTGCCGTGCCCGTTGTAGTCGCGCGGTGAGCTGAACTCCCAGGGCAGCTGCTCGGCGACGCCGGCGTCGCCTCCCCAGCCGTCGTTGAAGTAGCGAGCCGTGATCAGCTTGCTGTTGCAGCTCCTGGCCGTCCAGGAGTCGTCGCCGACGGTCTCGGGCGTCTCGCAGGTGCCGCGGAAGCCCTTCGGCCTGCCGTGGTAGACCTTCTTGCCCCGCTTGTCGCGGTCCGAGAAGCTCTTCGACTCGGGCCAGATCCCGCTGTCGATCACGCCGATGACGATGTCCTCGCCCGCGCCGTCGGAGTGCTTGCCGCCGTCGGGTCCGCCGAGCTGCTCCCAGAGACCCTTGCGGGAGTCGAGGCCGAGGAAGCTGGCCGTCGAGGAGGTGTCGGCCTCGACCTTGGTGTCCTCGTGGACGGCCACGACGTCGGGCTGCGCGGCGAGCTTCGCGGCCTGGTCGCCGGTGAGGTCGGCGGTGAAGCCGTTGAAGGAGTAGACGTACTCCTGGGTCGGCTCACCGCCCTTGACCTTGGTCAGTGCCGAGCGCTGCCGCCCGCGCAGGTGGTCGGCGTAGTCGACCGTCTCGCTGGCGTCGGGGTCCACCTTGGCGCCCTTGCCCGGCTTCGTCGCCGAGAGGCCCTTGACGTCACCGTCGTAGGTGGCGACCGGGTCGAGCGCCATCTGGACGATGTACGTCCCGCGCTTGTCGCCCTTCGCCTTGGCCGCCGCGATGTCGGCCGCCTTGGTGACCTTCAGGCCGCCGTCGCCGCGGCTGAGCGCGCCATGGGTGATGGCTGTGCTCTGGGTGGCCTCGGGGTGCTCGGCCGGTTCGTCAGCCCTCGCATCGGGGGCCATCGTCGTGACGAGGGCCGTCGTCGCGGCCAGCGCCAGCGAACGACGGGCCCACCGTCGGATCGGGGGATTGCCCTGCATTTCCTGCTCCTCGCATCCTGCTTCCACGGCACGTGGAAGGGGTGTGGGGGAGGCTATGCGTGGTAACGATGAGGACACATCCGTGTCCTACACTGAGGTTTGCTCAGACCAGTGGGAGGACGCTTGAAGGACACTCTCACATCTCGGATCCTGGTCGGCCGCGATGCCGAGCTGGCACAGGTCAGGTCCGCGATCGATGCGGCTCCGGCCATCGTGGTCATCGAGGGTGAAGCCGGGATCGGCAAGAGCCGTCTCGTCGGTGAACTCATCGAGGCTGATCCGGCCCGGCTGTTCCTCCTGGGTCACTGCCAGCATCTCCTGGACCCGTTTCCGCTCGGCCCGGTGGTCGATGCGCTGCGCAGTCACGCCGACCGGATCGAGAGGTCGGCTCTGAGCCCGGTGGTCGGGTCCCTGAGTGCCCTGGTCCCCGAGGTCGCCGACCGCCTCCCGCCACCCCCCGAGCCGCTGACCGACCAGCAGGAGGCCCGGCACCGCATCTTCCGGGCGGCGACCGAGCTGCTCGGACACCTGGCCCCGGGCGTGCTCGTCCTGGAGGACCTGCACTGGGCCGACCGCGTCACCGTCGACTTCCTCGCGTTCCTCGCCGCGCATCAGCCGCCCGACCTCTCGATCGTCGTCACCACCCGGCCCGAGGCCGGTGCCCTGCTGGTCCGGGAGGCCTTCGCCCGGGCGGTCTCCGGGCCGGCGCGCACGGTCACGCTGCGCGAGCTCGGGCCGGCCTCGGTCGGCGAGCTCGCCCGGACGATCCTGGCCACCGACGTACCCGAGGAGACCGCCGCAGCGCTCTTCGAGGTGACCGGTGGCGTCCCGTTCGTCGTGGAAGAGGTGCTCCGCACCCTGCTCGAACGTGAGCCCGCCGCCGAGATCCCGCGGCATCCCGACGCGATCGCCGCGCTCTCGGTCTCCACCGCCCTACGCGATGTCGTACGCGAGCGCGTGGCCGCGCTCGACGTCTTGTCCGCCGAGGTGCTGGGTGCGGCCGCGGTCGCCGATCTGAGCGTCGATGCCGGGCTGATCGCCGAGGTCACCGGCCACGACCTGCGGAAGGTCGCGCGGGCGCTCGACGCTGCGTACGCCATCGGGCTGCTGCACGACCACGAGGGGCGGGGCAGGTTCCGCCACGTCCTCGCCCAGCAGGTGGTCTACGACGAGGTGCCGCCGCAGACGCGCCGCTGGCTCCATCTGCGCACCGCGCAGGTCCTGGAGGAGTCCGAGGGGGCGCCCCGATCGGCGCAGATCGCGCACCACTACCAGCGGGCCGGTCGCCCCGCGGAGTTCGCGCGCCATGCCGAGGCCGCCGCGGACGAGGCGATCCGGCGAGGCAACGACGCCGTCGCCGCCGACCTGCTGCGCCAGGCGACGGCGGACATGGAAAGCCTGCCGCCCGAGACCCGGGTACGCCTGGCGACCAAGCTCGGCCGGGCCGCGGTCGACGGCCTCGCCCACGCGGTGGCGATGCCGATCCTGGGCCGCCTGCTCGACGAGCAGGATCTGCCGCCGCTGGCCCGTGGCGAGCTCCGGTTCGCGCTCGGCCGGCTCCAGCGACAGCAGGGACATGCGCGCGACGGCTTCCGTGCGATCGAGCGCGCCGTCCCCGACCTCGACGGACGCCCCGACCTCCAGGCGCGGGCCCTCGCCGTCCTGGCGGTGCCCGAGACCGTGGTCGACGTGTCGATCGCCACCCATCTCGAGCGCTGCGAGCAGGCCGAGGCGGCGGCCGAGCGCGCCGGAGCGGCCGACGTCGGGCTCTCGGTGCTGATCACCCGCGGCTCGCTCCTCCTGGAGCAGGGACGACCGGAGGCCTGGGACCTGATCGATGCCGTACGCCGCGACGGCGTGCTGATCGCCCACCCCCGTGAGCACGCCCGGGCCGCGGTGAACTGGGCCCAAGGGGCGCTCCACAGCGGTCACCTGCGACGCGCCGACGAGCTCGTCGCCGAGGGCCGCGCCGTCGCCGAGGCGGCCGGGTTCGAGCGGGTCATCGAGGTCTATGCCCTGGTCAGCGCGATGGCCGACTACGAGAGCGGCCGCTGGGACGGGCTGGCTGACCGCGTACGGGACCTCGCCACGCCGGGGCTCGGCTTCGGGGCAGCCTCTCTGGACGCCCGCCTCCTGCACGGGCTCGTGCTGACCGCGACCGCGACCGGGACCGACGCGCGCGAGCAGTTGGCCGGGGTGATCGCCGAGTGCGAGCGGGTCGGTTCGGTCTGGCCGCTCATCCCCGCCCAGACCGCGCTGTCGCGGCTCCTGCTCTCCACCGGAGACGCCCACGGAAGCCTCGCCCAGGCGCGGGCTGCGGTCGACCAGGCCGGTCGCAAGGGCCTCCATGCCTGGGCCGCCGCCCCGATGCTCTGCCTGGTCGATGCGGCCGTCGCGATCGGGACGGTGGCCGAGGTCCGAGCCGAGGTGACCGACCTGGCTCGCCATCTCGGTGACGCCGACGCTCCGGCCGCGCTCACCGCGGTGCGGACCTGCGAGGCGCTGGTCGCCCAGGCGGACGGGGAGGCGGCGGCCGTCGAACGGCTGCTGGCCTCCGCGCGCCACACCGCGGCGGCCGCGGGACTCGTCTACGTCGCGGCACAGGTCGAGGAGCGGCTCGGCGACTGGCGGTGTGCGCAGGCAGCGGACTCCGGCCCGGCGCTCCTCGAAGGCGCGCTGCGCACCTACGGCGGACTGGACGCCAAGCGTGACATCGCCCGGGTCACCCAGCTCATGCGTCGCCACGGGGTGGCCGTTCCCTACCCGTGGCGAGGCGGGCGCCGGGCACACGGCACGGACCTCTCCGACCGGGAACGGGAGATCGCGCTGCTCGCCGCCGCAGGGCGTACGAACCGCGAGATCGCCGCCGAGCTGTTCCTCTCGCCCCGCACCGTCGAGACCCACATGTCGCACGCGCTGCGCAAGCTCGGACTCCGCTCGCGCGAGGAGCTACGGAGAGACAGCAGCGCGCTCAGTCTGGACGGCGAAGTGGCCGGCCCATGAGTCGGCTGGCAAGCGTGGTCGTGGTCTGTGGGTGCCCGGCGTAGCCTGGGGGTATGAGCGAGCGCCAGCGAGCGACAACAAGCTTCAGGCCGCCGCATCCGTATTCTTTGACCTGCCCAACGGAGGCGGCGGCATGAACGCGGACGACGACCTGTACGCCGAGATCCCATCCCTCGATGAGCGATCCCGGCGAGCGCTCAAGGTTGCCGAGAAGTGGATCGGGGAGGGCATCGCCGGTGTCGCGATCGGTGCCGCCGAGGATGGGGGACCAGCGGTGGTGGTCTACGCCCTCGACCCGGCCTCGGCGGCGGTGAGGTCTCTGCCCCAGGAGTGCGAGGGCCTACCGGTGAAGGTGGAGACCGGAGACGCCTTCAGGACCGAGGACTGAGGCATCTCCGGGTCCTCAGCCGATCACGGCCAGACGCGCACTTGAAGGGCGAGCTGGACCAGCGCGATCGGGTTCAGGATCGTCGCCACGCTCGATCCCGCGAATAGCAGCCCGACCGGGTTGTTCTGCAGGTCGAGCACCATCGAGCCGGAGTCGCCTCCGGCCGACATGTTGGTCGTGATGATCTGGTTGCAGAACTTCGCGACCCTGCCGCCGCCGTAGTTGACGTTCACCGTCGCCGCGATGGCGGTGACCCGGCCGGTGGTGAAGTTCGTGGTGCGACCGGACTTCTTGAGGAGCATCCCGACGGTTGCGGCCTTGGCCGCGGTGGCCGGGTAGCCGTTCCAGTAGACGTCGCGGTCGATGAGGTGGAAGGGCACCTCCGCCACCGCGGCGTCCACGCTGTTGCACGAGCCGTCGAACCTGATCGGCACGAATCTGGCCAGCCGGCCGATCACGTCCGCCGGCGCCGTTCCGCCGTCGAACGGCCCGGGCTGCAGGATCGGGTCGCCGATGTTGGCGTTGTTGGAGTTGGCGAGCACGTGGTTGTTGCTCAGGATGTAGTAGCGCGGCGGGATCCCCGGGACGGGGCTCAGGTCGTACGCCCCCGCGCCGATCGTCCCCGCGGTGATCTTGAAGTGCCCGACGCTGAACCCCGGGCGGGCCGGACGGATCCGGGTCGCGAGGGTCTGGGCGTCGACCTCCTGGGTCTCCATGAGCTTGGTGTCGCCGGCGAACAGGTTCCCGACCTCGAGGACGTCGGTCGGCTTGCCGTCGACCGTCTTCGGGATGGTGTTCGCGCGGCTGACCAGGTCGGTCGGCATCTTCTGGCTGACCAGCACCATCACGCTCGGCGTCTCGGTCTGCTCGCCGCCCTTGATCTTGAGGCCGACCCCGACGCCGACCACGTTGTCCCTGCCGAGCAGGCCCTCCTCGGCCGATGCCTTCGACGCGGCCACGGCCGTGAGCTCTTCGGGCACCGCTTCTGACTGTGCCATGAACAGATCTTCGTTGTTCATGTTGATTCCCCCTGTGGGCCTCGGGTTCCGGACCTTCCGGAACGACGACCGAAGCCTCACCTTCGAGGAGCGGCGACGGCAGGCTCTGATACGCGGGGCGGTATTTGCGCGCGGGTCAGACCTGGGGCAGCCGGTTCAGGAGCGCCCGTAGAGGTGGCCATCGGTCTCGGCCGCGGCGCGTCGCGGCATAGCCGCGCAGCCGGACCGTCGGGTCGGTCAACGGCCGAACGGTGACTCCACGACGGGAGGTGCGCCCTCGCGGCAGCAACGCGAGCCCGTGACCTGCGAGGATGAGGTCGTCGACGAGTTCCAGGGCGTCGACCCGGTGGACGACTCGCGGCGTGAATCCCGCCATCGAGGCCAGGGTACGCAGCACCTCCTCGTCGGCGGTGTGACGCGAGTTCACGATCCAGTCTCGGTCGGCGAAGGCCGCGAGTGGGGCGCGCGGCTCGTGCGCCGGCATTCCCAGGCCCCATTCGACCTCCCACAGCGCGATGGTGTCGTGGTCGCTGCGCCACGGCTCCGGGGCGAGGTTGTAGTCGTAGACGAGGGCGAGGTCGACGTCGTCGCGTGCCAGCAGAGCCAGCGCCTCCGGCGGCTCGTGCTCACGGACCCGGACCTCGATGCCGGGATGAGTGTTCCGGAGGTCGTCGATCACCGGCAGGAGGGAGCGTCGGATCGCGGTGGCGAACCCGGCCACCCGGACCACGCCGATCGGCTCCGCGTCAGGATCCAGGTCCAGACGCGCCGCATCGACCGCCGCCAGGATGGTGACGGCATGTTCGGCCAGGCGATGGCCCGCGGGGGTGAGGCGTACGCGTCGGCCATCAGGCTCGATGAGCGCAGTGCCGACGTCGCGGGAGAGGGCTGCGATGGCTTGGGACACGGTTGAGGTGGTGGTGCCGATCTCGGCGGCGACCTCATGCATCGAGCCGAGGCGAGAGAGCTCGAGCAGCATCCGGAGCCTGCGTACGTCCATCTGTCTATCGTTGCGGATCATCGAACATAATGTCCAGCAATGTCACGTGGACACGAACAGATGGGATGAGGTCAACTGGGCCTCATGTTCAGACCGGCTGTCCGCCCCGCATCCTCCGCCCGCACCGGCTCCTCGATGGCGATCGCGGCCATGCTCTGCGTCCAGCTCGGGCTCGCCGCATCGGTGGGGCTGATCGATCAGCTCGGTCCGGCGGGTGTCGCCTGGCTGCGCCTGTTCTGGGCAGGTCTGGTGCTTCTCGTCCTCGTCCGGCCGCGGCTCTCGTCGTTCAGGCGCGAGACGCTGCTGGCCGGTGTCGCTCTCGGCGTGGTCACCTCCGGCCTGACCCTGCTGTTCATGGCCGCGTTGACCCGGCTCCCACTCGGCACGGCCGCCGCTCTGGAGTTTCTGGGGCCGCTCGGGGTGGCTGTCCTCCGCAGCCGCGGCATCGCGCGGGCCTGGGCGCTCGTGGCCGCCGGCGGTGTGGTGTGCCTGACCCAGCCCTGGGACGGCGCCGTCGATCCGGTCGGTGTGGCGTTCGCCCTGAGTGCGGCCGTCTGCTGGGCGTGCTACATCCTGCTCACCCAGCGCGTCGGCGACGCGGTCAGCGGCATCGGTGGACTCGCGATCTCCATGCCGGTCGCGGCCCTGGTCGCCACCTTCGTGGTCGGACCGGGCATCGTCGGAAAGCTCACGCCCGAGCTTGTGCTGGCCGGCCTCGGTCTGGCACTGCTGGTGCCGGTGGTGCCCTTCGCCCTGGAGATGATGGCGCTGCGACGTCTCACCGCCGGTGCCTTCGGGACCCTCATGGCGCTCGAGCCGGCGATCGCGCTGGTGATCGGGTTCTTCGCCCTCGACCAGGCGCCCAACCTCATCGCCGTCCTCGGGATCGGGCTCGTGGTGGCCGCCGGAGTGGGAGCCGAACGGGCCGGGGGCCGCACCCCGTCCGGACCGGTCGACGAGACCGACAGCATGCCACCTGCGCGTCACTCCGATTCGCCGGGTCGGGGCGTCAGGCCCGGGCTTCGCCCCGCGACCTCACGGCGCCACACCGCGACCGCGAGTGCGCCGAGCAGCACCGGCACGCCCACGGTGAACACCCGCCACACGATCAGCCCGGCCACGGCCGCCGCCTCGACCTGGAGACCGCCGGCTTCGACCAGGGCGGCGAGAATGAGGGCGTCGACGATGCCGATCCCCCAGAGGGGGAACACGGTGAACGGGAAGGCGAACAGGTAGGCGATCGCGATCCAGACGACGCCCACCTCGTCTGCCGTGACCCCGACGAAGCGCAGGCACAGAACGAGCGCGGCGAGGTCGACGACCATCATGCCGACCTGCGAGAGCACCGCCAGGGGAAACCCGCTGTGGAACCGCTCGGCGATGTCGGCGCGGAAGCTCTGGCAGGCATCCGCCCAGCGATCGGGGTCGACCGATCTCCGGAACCGGCGCACGATCCGCCCGGCGCGGGTTCCGACTGTGCGCGCGAGCGGGTCGCTGCGTACGACCATCAGGACGGTCACGAGGATGGCGGCCGCGACCGCGATGCTGAGCAGCTCGAGCCACCGGAACGACGGGGCCTCGCCGACGGCCAGCAGCAGGATGAATCCGAGGAGCGGACCCGAGAACCTCGCGATGTAGAACGTCAGCGAGTTCATCACCGTCCCGGCGAGGCCCTTGGCGGGGCTGACCCCCCACGACTTGAACATCGCGACCCGCAGCGCGATGTCGCTCGGTGGTGGCGCGATGAGTCCCATCAGCGTCGCGCCGAGGTCGTTGATGGTGGCCCGGTAGAACGTCACGCCGCGGATGAAGAACCTCAGTGGCATCGCCAGCAGGACCTGACGAACCAGCACGACCGCGAGAAGCACGATGGCATGCCACCAGCTGAGGTGCGTCAGCGCGTCCCGGGCCGCGTCCCAGTCGACCCGCCCGACCAGGCGTACGACGGTGACGGTGCTGAGCGCTGCCACCACCAGCAGGACGATGCGTGTGATCCAGGCGCGACGTCCGGGACGGGCGTCGCTGACGTCGGGGCCCTCCAGAGTGCTCACTGCGTGGCCGCGACGGCTCAGAAGTCCACAGGGTCTCGGCTGATCGGGCAGGTCATACAGTGCCCGCCACCGCGGCCCCGGCCGAGCTCGGCGCCCACGATGGTGATGACCTCGACCCCGGCCTTGCGCAGCAGCGTGTTGGTGAGCGTGTTGCGGTCGTAGGTGAACACCACGCCGGGCTCGAGCGCGACCGCGTTGTTGCCGCTGTCCCACTGCTGTCGCTCGGACTGGTAGACGTCCCCGCCGGTGTCGATCACCTGGATCGCGGACAGCCCGAGGGCCTGCGCCACGATCTCGACGAAGGCCGCGTCGCCGTGGTCGATCACCTCGACCCCGGGTGATGTGTCGGAGGGCACCAGGGTGAAGGTGTGCACCGCGTCCATGATCGTCGGATAGAGCGTGACGATGTCGCGGTCGACGAAGGTGAAGACCGTGTCCAGGTGCATGGCGGCTCGCAGCTTCGGCATCCCGGCGACGATCACCTTCTCCGCGGCTCCCTGCTCGAAGAGGGCCTTGGCGACCTGGGTGATCGCCTGGCGTGAGGTGCGCTCGCTCATGCCGACGAGCACCACCCCGTTGCCGACCGGCATCACGTCGCCGCCCTCGAAGCTGGCCTGCCCCCACTCCTGCTCGGGGTCGCCCCACCACACGGTCGAACCGACGTAGTCGGGATGGTGCTGGTAGATCGCCTTGTAGAGGAGAGTCTCGTCCTTGCGGGCCGGCCAGTAGAGCGGGTTCATGGTGAGCCCGCCGTACAGCCAGCAGGTCGTGTCCCGGGTGTAGAGCGTGTTCGGCAGCGGGGGCATCAGATACTCCCGGGCACCGGTCGACTCCCGCGCCAGGCTGAGGTAGTCGGAGCGGAAGTCGCCGGGCAGGTCGTTGGTCGCGAGACCGCCGATGAGGAACTCCGCCAGCTGCCGGTCCGAGACCGACTCGAGGTAGGTGCGGGTGTCCTCGACCAGCCCGAGGCCGACCTGGTTCGGCACGATCTTGCGATCGAGGATCCAGTCCTTGGCACCGGCGACGGCGAGGGTCTGGGCCAGCAGGTCGTGCAGCTCGACGACCTCGACACCGCGCTGGGTCAGCTTGTTCACGAAGTCGGCGTGGTCGCGCTGGGCGTTCTCGACCCACATCACGTCGTCGAAGAGCAGCTCGTCGTTGTTGCTGGGGGTGAGCCGGCGGTGGGCCAGGCCGGGTGCGCAGACGAGCACCTTCCGGAGCCTGCCGACCTCGGAGTGGACGCCGTACGCGGACTTCTGCTCTGACATGAGATGCCTTTCGGTTGAGGATGGAGATCAGAGGGAGATCCAGCCCGTCGACAGGCCGTAGACGCCGAGCGCCGCTCCGACGAGGATCGCGCCGAACAACGCGATCTCGGTGGGACTGAAGATCCTGCGGCCATGCTCGCTGCGGGCCTTGATGTACAGCAGCGACGCCGGTGCGAGGATCAGCGTCATCAGCAGCACGAACTTCAGCCCGGCAGCGTCGAAGAGGAAGATCGTGTAGGCCGTCGCGATGCCGGCCACGATCGTCTCCTTGCGACGTACGCGTGCCGGCACTCCTTCGTACGCCTCGCCGGTGATGCCGAGCTTGAGCGCGTACGCGGCGGCCAGCAGGTAGGGCAGGATCGCCAGGCTCGTGGCGAGATCGAGCATGAAGTTGAGCGCGTCGTTGACGAACAGGGTGAGGGCGAGGAGCCCCTGGACGCCCAGCGAGGTCACCACGAGCGCGGCGATCGGGGTGCCGTTCCGGTTCTCCTGTCCCAGGAAGGAGGGCATGTCGTCGGCGCGAGCCGGGATGTACATGACCTCCGCGGCCATCAGCGTCCAGGCGAGGTAGGCACCCAGGACCGACACGATCACCGCGATGCTGATGAACACCTCGCCCCAGTCGCCGACCACCGACTCGAAGACGCCGACCATCGACGGCTGCCGGGTGTCGGCCAGCTCGGGCTGGGGGACGACGGAGTAGCTGGAGAGGGTGACGAGCGCGAAGATCGACAGCACGCTGAGGAAGCCCAGCACGGTCGCCTTCCCGACGTCCTCACGCTTCTTGGCGTAGCGGGAGTAGACACTGGCGCCCTCGATACCGATGAAGACGAAGGTGGTGATCAGCATGGTGTTGCGGATCTGCTCGTCGAGGCTGCCGAGATCGCCGTAGCCGGTGGCGACCCAGTTGTCGGCGAAGACGCCGGCGTCGAAGGAGATGAAGAGCACCACGATGAACACCAGGATCGGCAAGACCTTGAAGACCGTGACGATCCGGTTGATCACCGCGGCGTCGCGGACACCGCGCGCGATCAGGTAGTGGAAGAGCCACACCCCCACGGTCGAGAGTGCGACCGCGAGCACGGTGTCGCCATCTCCGAAGCTGTCGAAGAACGCGCCGATGGTGGCGCCGATGAAGACCCAGTAGAAGGTGTTGCCGGCAATGGAGCTGGCCCAGAAGCCGATCGCGGAGTTGAAGCCTGCGTAGTCGCCGAAGCCGGCCTTGGCGTAGATGAAGACCCCGGAGTCGAGCTCGGGCTTGCGGATCGCGAGGCTCTGGAAGACGAACGCCAGCATGAGCATCCCGGCGCCCGCGATCGCCCAGGCGATCAGCGAGCCGAGGATGCCGGTGGCGACACCGAACCGGGCCGGCAGCGAGAAGACGCCCGCGCCGACCATCCCACCCACGACCATCGCGGTCAGGGTGGGGAGACTCATCTTCGCTGCAGCGGGTGCCTCGGTGGTGGCCGCGTCAGAACTCATGCCCCCGATCTGATGTCCGATCCCGATCCGTCCACCTCACCCGTAACGTGTGATCCGCCCCGGATCGTCTGCGACGACGCTGGGAGGGTCCTGTGAAGGGGGAGACGACGATGGGCTTTCGAGACCGACGCGAGAAGCGCCAAGAGGAACGCGAGGCCTTCGGGCGAGGCGGGAGCGCCAACCGCTTCCAGATGCGCCAGAAGATGATCTCGATCGGTGACGACTACTGGATCGAGAACGAGGACGGCGACCGCGTCTTCCGTGTCGACGGCAAGGCGCTGCGGCTGCGGGACACGTTCGATCTCGAGGACGCCCACGGCAACAAGATCTGTCGCATCCAGACCAGAGTCCTGCACATCCGGGACTCGATGGCGATCGAGGACGCCGACGGCGAAAAGCTGGCGCTCGTGCACAAGGCGCTCGTCTCGCCCCTGCGCGATCGGTGGAAGGTCGACCGCGAGCACGGCGAGGACTGGACGGTCCAGGGCAACATCGTCGACCACGAGTACGACATCGAAGCCGACGGACGCAAGATCGCCGAGGTGTCCAAGAAGTGGTTCCGTGTCCGGGACACCTACGGTGTCGAGGTCGCACCCGGCGAGGATCCTGCGCTCATCCTGGCCGTGACCGTCGCGGTCGACGCGATGGTCCATCCCGCGAAGTGATGCGGTCGACGTGCTGCGAGGGCAGCTGCGAGGGCAGCTGCGAGCGTCGTTCGCGGCGACGGCCGGCACGGTGGTGCTCCTCTGGGCGTCGCTGACCCCGTCGTTGATGCCGCGGACCGCGCTCTTCCAGGCGCTGCTCACCGCGCTGTGCATGTTGGCCGGCTACGGCGCCGGCGCGTTGGCCGGATGGCTGGTCCGCAGCTGCGGTGGCCGGTTGGCCGGCCGGGCACGGGTTGTCGCATGGCGGGTTCTCGCCGGCGTCGCCGGCATCGGCACCCTGATCGTGCTGGGGCTGTCGTTGCGCTGGGAGAATCAGGTACGCGACCTGGTCGGGGTCGACCGGGTGGGCGTGTGGCACCTGGTGCTCACCGTGCTGTTCACCGCGGTGCTGTTCGTGCTGCTGCTCGGAGTCTCGCGCGGGATCAGGGCCCTGGGCGGCTCGATCGGCCGGTTCGTCGGCCGCTTCCTTCCCGCTGCCGCCTCGAGCGTGATCGGCGGCCTGATCGTCGCGATCCTGATCTACGAGCTGGCCATCGGAGTGGGTGGCAACCGGCTGCTGGGAGCACTCGACTCGAGCTTCGCCACGATCAACGAGGAGTTCAGCACCGACGTACCCCCGCCCGAGACGCCCGAGCTCACGGCCGGCCCGGCCTCGGCCCAGGAGTGGGAGGAGCTGGGCCGCCAGGGACGGGTCTTCATCGCGAGCGCGCCGACCGCCGCGGAGATCGGCGACTTCACCCAGGAGCCTGCTCTGCAGCCGGTGCGTGCCTACATCGGGGCCGGCCACGAAGGCGTCCACATCCGCGAGGAGGCGCAGGCCGCGGTGGCCGAGCTCGACGCGCTCGGCGGCTTCGACCGCGCGGTGATCAACGTGGCGACCGGCACCGGTAGGGGCTGGATCAACGAGAACCAGGCCCAGGCGCTGGAGTTCATGTGGGGTGGCGACACGGCGACGGTCAGCCTGCAGTACTCCTACCTCCCGAGCTGGATGTCCTTCGTCCTGGACCGGCAGCGTTCGCAGGACGCCGGTCTGGCGCTCTTCGACGCCGTCTACGGGCGCTGGCTGGAGATCCCCGAGGCCGACCGTCCGCTGCTGGTGGTGAGCGGGGAGAGCCTGGGCAGCTTCGGCGGCGAGGCCGCCTTCAGCGGGGCCCAAGACCTCGCGACCCGCACCGACGGCGCCCTGTTCGTGGGCCCGACCGCCGACAACCGGCTCTGGAGCCGGTTCACCGAGGAACGCGAGCCGGGCACCCCTGCGGTGCTGCCGATCGTGGACGGCGGCGAGATCGTACGCTTCGCCGACCGGCCCGACGAGTGGGACCTGCCGGGAGCCTGGGACGGCACCCGGATCGGGTATCTCCAGCACGCCAACGACCCGATCACCTGGTGGTCGCCAGGGTTGGCGGTGGAGCGCCCCGACTGGCTGGAGGAGGAACGCGGCCGCGGCGTCTCCCCGAACGTACGCTGGATCCCCGGGGTGACGATGCTGCAGCTGGGTGTCGACCAGTTCTCCGCCAACTCGGTGCCCGTCGGGCAGGGCCACCAGTTCGGCACCGCACCGGTGTACGCGTGGGCGGAGATCCTGCCGCCGCCGGGATGGAGCGACCAGCGCACCGACGAGCTGGCCGCGGTGATCGACGATCGGGTGTGGCTGAGATGACCGGCGGGTCGGGTCAGCCGTCCGCCGCCGCGCTCAGCCCTGGCTGATCAGGGTCTGGGCGACGGTGCGCACGCGGTCGATGGGGACGGCGAAGCCGATGCCGATGTTGCCGCTGGGGCCGCCG
Source organism: Nocardioides sp. NPDC059952 (assembly GCF_042730435.1). NCBI lineage: Bacteria > Bacillati > Actinomycetota > Actinomycetes > Propionibacteriales > Nocardioidaceae > Nocardioides > Nocardioides sp. NPDC059952. The sequence continues at coordinate 50,955 of NZ_JBHWLY010000033.1, forward strand.
AGGGTGGCGATCGAGGTGTTGATCCCGACGACACGGCCGTGGAGGTCGACCAAGGGGCCGCCGGAGTTGCCGGGGTTGATGGCGGCGTCGGTCTGGATCATCTCGGGCCTCGATCCGGAGGAGCGGTGTGGGGAGCTGACGATGCCGGAGGTCACGGTGCCGTTGAGGCCGAGCGGCGAGCCGACGGCGATCACGGGCTGCCCGATCCGGAGGTTGCCGCTCTGACCGATGGTGGCGGCGCGTACGGCACTGGGGTCGGTCGCGATCACCGCGATGTCGTTGCGCTCGTCGCTGCCGATGACGCGGCCCGAGGTCGTGCTGCCGTCGGCCAGCACCAGGTCCACCGAGTCGGAGCCCTGGACGACGTGGGCGTTGGTGACCACGTGGCCGACGCCGTCGATGGCGACTCCGGAGCCGGTGCCGCGTCCGGCGCGGACCTGCACGACGCTGGGCAGGATGCGCTGGGCGGCGGCCTCGGTGGCGTTGGTCGGTGCCCCTCCCGAGGGCGCTGGGGCCGGGGCGGCGATGGTGCCTGCGGTGGGCTCGCGGTCAGGGGCGAGGAGGGTGATCGCGCCGCTGGTCGCGGCACCCGCGACGACGGCCGCGGCCAGGATGAGGGTGATGGTGCGCGTACGTCCTGGTCGCCTGGCCAGGGCGGCAGGCGGCTCCGGGGGAGTGCCGTTCGGCCGGCCCTGTGGAGGGGGCGCATCGGCCGCGCGTGGTGGGGCGACCAGCCGCACCCTGCCGTAGCGGTCACGCACCACACGTCGTGCCGGAGGGGGCGCCGACAGGGGAATCGGGCTCGGCGCGGTCGGTGGTGCCGGCGCGGGTGCGACTGGTCGGATCGGGGGTGGTGGTGCGGGCTGGAGCGGACGGAGGGCACGAGGTGGTGGCGCCGAGATCGTCCACCGTTGGGGACCGGTGGGGCGGCCGAGGCCGGGCCCGGGGGCTGCGGTGTCGTTCATGAGAGTGCCTTCCTGTCCTGGACTTCGAAGGTGACTAGATGAGCCGAGCGAACCAGCGCAGGGAGAGCGCGGCGGCGACGAAGGCGAGGATCATGGCGCCGGTGACGACCCAGACGGTGATCTCGCGGTATTCGACGTGGTACCCGACGAGGGTGCCGATGTCGTCGTAGACCTCGCGCAGCTCGTCGGCGCTGGAAGCGCGGTAGAACTGGCCGCCGGTGGTCTCGGCGAGGTCGCGCAGCGTGTCCTCGCGGACCTCGACGGACTGCCCTCCGGGGAGAGTGGCGCTGGAGCCCTCGGTCCCGTAGGCGATCGTCGAGACCGGCAACCCCGCCTCACGAGCGGCCTCGGCCGCGGCTGCGGGGTTGCGACCGGCGGAGTTGCCGCCGTCGGAGAGGAGCACGAGGTGGGCCGGCGACCCGTCCTCGTCGGTGGACTCCTCGGCCTCGTCCAGGACCTGCCGCAGGCCGTTGATCGAGGAGTAGACGGTCTCACCGATGGCGGTGCCGCCGTCGGGCGGGCCCAGACCCTCGATGCTGCGGGCGACCAGGGCGTGGTCGGTGGTCGGGCTGGAGACGACACGGGCGTTGCTGGAGAAGCCGACGAGCCCGACGTTGTAGCGCGGTGGCAGCTGCTCGACGAAGTCGACAGCGGCTGCCTTGGCGGCCTCGAGGCGGTTGGGCGGCATGTCCTCGGCCGTCATCGAGGCGGACGTGTCGATCGCGACCAGGATCGTGGCGCGTTCGTACGGCACCTGCGCCCGGACCTGGGGCTGGGTGGTGGCCACCGCCAGCAGTGCCAGGGCACCGACGACCAGCCCGGCGGCCAGGTGGCGGCGCCAGCGGGGGCGGTGGGGGACGAGGCGCTCGAGCATGGGCGCGGTGGCGAACCGGAGGGCGTACCTGATCCGGCGGCGCTGCATCACCAGATAGCCGACGGCGAGCACGGCGATCGGGATCAGCGCGAGCAGGAACAGGGGCTGGGTGAGTCTCATCGAAGCTCCTTCCGATCAGTGGGTGGCCGAGCGTGAGCGGGCCGGCCGGGGGTGGCGTGCCCGGCGGCGCAGCATGCGGATGAGCAGGCGCGCCCAGTCGTCATCGGTCGAGACCCGCAGGTGGTCCGCGCCGGCGACCCGGACGGCCTCGGCGTTGTGCTCGCGCAGCGACCTCATCGCCTCGGCGTACGCGGCACGCAGGCGCGGGTCGGAGGTGTCGGCCTCGTGCTGGCGGTTGCTCTCCGGGTCGAGGATCGTGACGTGGCCGACGGCGGGCAGGTCGACCTCGCGAGGGTCCACGATCTCGACGACGATCACGTCGTGGCGCGCGGTGAGCCGCCGCAGCGCCGGCTCCCAGTCGAAGGGCCGTTCCCAGGTCCCGTCCGTGGGCAGGAGGTCGGAGACGATCACCCGCAGTCCCGGGATCCGGGCGCGCCGGGCGAGCTCGACCAGTGCTGTCGCGAAGCCGGCGCCGGCCGCCTCGGCCGTGCGCGGCGAGGGTGGCTCCGTGGTCAGCAGGCGGCGGGCGACCCGGCGACCCGTGGTGGGCGGGCGCCAACGTACGCCGTCGGCATCGAGGATCCCGAGCCCGACGCGGTTGCCGGGGCCGTCGGCCACGATGCCGATCGCGGAGACGGTCGCCTCGGCGACCTCTACCTTCTCGGCGAGCGCGGTCCCGAAGGCCATGCTGGGGCTGCGGTCGACCAGGACCCAGGTCTCGAGCTCGTGCTCGGCCTGGGTGAGCCAGACGTGCGGGTCGCCCAGGCGGGCGGTGGCGTTCCAGTCGATGCGGCGTACGTCGTGACCGGGGGAGTAGGGGACCAGCTCCTCGGCGTCGCTGCCCGGTCCGATCCGCAGCCCGGCCGTCTCGCCCTGGAGCAGCCCGCTCACGCGGCGCTGGACGGTGAGGTCCAGCCTCCGAAACGCACTCTCGGGCGTACGCCGTGCCTGGTTCACGAGGCCAGCTCCGCATCGGCACCCGACTCGGCGGTCTCGACGTCGTCGTCGCTCGGCGTCGCCCGCGGTTGTGGGACGACGGCGAGGACGGCGTCCACGACGGCGCGCGGGTCGACCCCGTCGGCCTCGGCGTCGAAGGTGAGCACCAGCCGGTGGGCGAGGATGTCGCCGGCCAGGTCGGCGACATCGGCAGGCAGCACGTAGTCGCGCCCGCGCAGCAGTGCCAGGGCACGACCTGCGGTGACGAGGCCGAGGCTGCCGCGGGCGCTGACGCCGTAGGCCAGCAGACCCTCGAGGTTGTGCAGGCCGTAGGCGTGCGGCGTCCGCGTCGCCATGACGAGCTTGACGGCGTACTGCGCGACGGTGTGATGGACGAAGACCTGGTCCGCTCGTGACTGGAGGTGCCGCAGGGCGGTGGCGTCGAGGATCTGCTCGGCGTGCGGCGGCCGTGTGCCCATCCGCTGGATGATGGTCATCTCCTCGAGCTCGTCGACATGGCCGACGTCGACCTTCAGCAGGAACCGGTCGCGCTGGGCCTCGGGCAGCCGATAGACACCGTCGTTCTCGATCGGGTTCTGGGTCGCGAGGACGAGGAACGGGTCGGGCAGGCGATGGCTGGTGCCGCCGATGCTGACCTGCCGCTCGGCCATCGCCTCCAGCAGCGCGGACTGCACCTTGGCCGGTGCCCGGTTGATCTCGTCGGCGAGGACGAGGTTGGCGAAGACCGGTCCCAGCTCGGTGTCGAACTGCTCCGCCGAGGGACGCCAGACCCGGGTGCCCACGATGTCGGAGGGCATCAGGTCCGGGGTGAACTGGAGCCGGGCGAACGAGCCTCCGACGACGTCGGCCAAGGTCCGCACCGCCAGGGTCTTCGCGACGCCCGGCACGCCCTCGAGCAGCACATGGCCGCGGGCGAGCAGCCCGACCAGCATCCGCTCGATCATCAGGTCCTGGCCCACGACGACGCGCTTGACCTCGAACAGCACGCGCTCGAGGACGGCGCTGGTCCCGATGTCCGGCTGGATCGGCTGCTTGTGCTCTGGCTCCCACATGTGGGCCCCCTGGATGGCTGAGTCCTGGATGGATGGTCCTGCTGCGGACTGATCACATCGAAAGGGGCCGAAAACCAGCGGAAACAGCACCGAAAGCGATCCGAAAGCGCGCGACGGAACCGATACCGAGCGATTACCTCGTACGCATGGGCGCGGGCGTGGCCACGCGCTACCGTTCTTGAGCGTGAGGGTCTTGATCGTCGAGGACCAGGCGGGCCTGGTCAGCGCGCTGAAGGTCGCGCTCCAGCGGGAGGGGTACGCCGTCGACGGGGCCGGCTCGGTCACCGACGCGCTGGAGAAGCTCGGCGTGAACGCCTACGACCTCGTCGTCCTGGACATCAATCTGCCCGACGGCAGCGGCTTCGAGGTCGCCGCGGCGCTGCGTACGGGGGAGGTGGAGGTTCCCGGGGAGGAGGCCCCGCGAATCCTGATGCTCACCGCTCGTAACCGCCTCGACGACCGGGTCCGCGGCCTCGACGTGGGGGCCGACGACTATCTCACCAAGCCGTTCGAGCTGGCCGAGCTGACCGCGCGGCTGCGTGCGCTGCTGCGCCGGCCCAGCAGCGACGGCACCGCCGTGCTGACGCACGGACCGATCCGGCTCGACACCGCCCGTCAGCTGGCCCGGCGAGGCGACCGTGAGCTCGGCCTGACCCTCAAGGAGTTCTCCGTCCTGCGCTACCTGATGACCAGGCCCGCCTACATCGTCTCGGCCGAGGAGCTCCTGGAGCATGTGTGGGACGAGAACGCCGACCCGTTCACCCAGACCGTGCGGGTGACCGTCGGCACCCTGCGCCGCAAGCTCACCGTCGGCGAGGAGGCTCCGGCCCTCGAGACCGTCGTCGGCCGCGGCTACCGCCTCCGTGACCTGCCCGAGCTGGACCGGGGCGCGACCGCATGAGTGAGCGCTCGGGCCGGTGGTCGAGGGCGCCCCGGTGGCTGCGAACCGTGCGGGTGCGGCTGACCCTGACGTACTCCGCGCTCCTGTTCGGGGTGACCGCACTGCTCCTCGCCGGGGTCTACCTGGCGCTCTCCAGCAGCATCAGCGCCGCGCCGCTGGACCCGGTGACGGTCAAGAAGTTCGAGACCCAGGACGGCCACATCGTCTACAAGCCGGGGCAGGAGTTCCAGGCCGCGGACTTCGCCGATGTTCAGGAGGCGGTCAACTACGCCTCGCTCCAGACGCTGCGCAACTACTCGATCATCGCCCTGGTCGTGATGTTCGTGCTGAGCCTGGCCATCGGCTGGTGGGTGGCCGGGCGCGCGCTGCGCCCGGTCGGCGCGATCACCCGCACCGCCCAGGAGATCAACGCCTCCGACCTCACCCGGCGCATCGGTGCGACCGGACCGCACGACGAGCTGCGTACGCTCGCCGACACCATCGACTCCATGCTCGCCCGCCTCGACCGGGCGTTCTCCGACCAGCGCAGGTTCGTCGAGGACGTCTCCCACGAGCTGCGCAACCCGGTCTCCCTGATCCACACCAACGTCGAGGCCGTCCTCGCCAACGACCGCTCCACCGTGCCCGAACGGCGCGAGGCCAGCCTCGTCGTGCTCCAGGCCACCCGCCGGATGCGGCGCCTCCTCGAGGACCTGCTGGCCATCGCCCGCAGCCGCTCGGAGGCCTTCACCGACCGCCAGGTCGATCTGGCCGGCGCCGTCACCGCGGCGGTTCGGGAGTACCGGCTGCCGGCGGAGGCACGCGGTCTCGGCGTGGTCGAGCGCAGCCATGGCGGACCGGTCGTCGTCGGCGACCCCGACGCACTGCAGCGCGTGATGGCCAACCTCCTGTCCAACGCGGTCAGGCTCGCTCCGGCCGGCTCCACCCTCACGGTCGGCATGGGCAGCCGCGACGGCTGGGCCTGGGCCGCGGTCGCCGACGAGGGTCCGGGGATCGACGAGGCGAACCAGGAACGCGTCTTCGACCGGTTCTACCGGGGGAACGGTACCTCCGGCGACGACGCGGTCGCCGACGGCTCGGGCCTCGGCCTCTCCATCGCCCGCCAGATCGCCGAGAGCCACGAGGGCCGGCTCGTCCTGGTCAGCCACGGCTCCTCCGGGAGCACCTTCGTGCTCTGGCTTCCCGACCACGCCATGAACCGTTCGGCCGGGCGCACCGACGCGCCACCAGAAGGTGACCCGCTGCTCGGCTGAGCGATTGAGGTGCCCTGAGAGTGCCTCCCGCCGGGCGGCGCACGGACCTACCGTTTGAGGAGTGAGCATGAGAACAGCAGCGACGTGGCACGGCGTACGAGCTCTCGCCCCCGTGGTTCTGCTCGGAGCCGTCACCGGCGCCTGTATGAACGTCACGGTCCAGGTGGACCCGGCGCCCACGCCGCCCACCCAGCCGACGACCTACTACGGCACGGTCGAGGAAGCCCGCTGGTCCACGACGTACGCCGAGGACCCGACGTACGAGACGTGGGAGGACTGCTGGGCGAGTTGAACCGCCTCGCCGCTACCGGCTTCCGAGCAGCTGGCGCGCCATCACGACGCGCTGGATCTGGTTGGTGCCTTCGTAGATCTGGGTGATCTTGGCATCGCGCATCATGCGTTCGAGGGGGAAGTCCTGGGTGTAGCCGGCTCCGCCGAGGAGCTGGACGGCGTCGACGGTGATCTCCATGGCGGTGTCGCTGGCGAAGCACTTGGCGGCTGCTCCGAAGAAGGACAGGTCGCCGGTGTGTCGCTCGGACTTGGCTGCGGCGACGTAGACGAGCTGGCGGGCGGCCTCGAGCTTCATCGCCATGTCGGCGAGCATGAACTGGATCCCCTGGAAGTCGGCGATGCGCTTGCCGAACTGCTGGCGTTCCTGGACGTAGGCCAGCGCGTGGTCGAGGGCGCCCTGGGCGATGCCGATGGCTTGGGCGGCGATGGTGATGCGGGTGTGGTCCAGGGTGCGCAGGGCGAGCTGGAGGCCGGTGCCGGGTTCGCCGATGATCCGGTCGCCGGGCAGGTAGACGGCGTCGAAGTTCAGCTCGCAGGTGGGGGACCCCTTGATGCCGAGCTTCTTCTCGGGGGCGGCGATGGTGAACCCCTCGTCGCTCTTCTCCACGACGAAGGCGCTGATATTGGATCCGCGCCGACCGCCGGGGTCGGTGACGGCCAGGACGGTGTAGTAGTCGGAGATCCCGGCGTTGCTGATCCAGGACTTCTGGCCGCTCAGCACCCAGTTGTCGCCGTCGAGGACGGCGCGGGTCTTCATGGAGGCGGTGTCGGAGCCGGCCTCGCGCTCGGAGAGGGCGTAGGAGAACGCCGAGGTGCCTGCGGCGAGAGGCTGGAGGTAGCGCTGCTTGAGGTCCTCGGAACCCGCGAGGATCAGTGGGAGGCTGCCGAGCTTGTTGACCGCGGGGATCAGTGAGGAGGAGGCGCACACGCGGGCGATCTCCTCGATGATGATGCAGGTGGCCAGGGCGTCGGCGCCTTCACCGCCGTACGCCTCGGGCACGTGCGCCGCGTGGAACCCGGAGGCGACGAGAGTGTCGTAGGCCTCGGTGGGGAATCTGCTGTTGGCGTCGACGTCGGCGGCGTAGGGGGCGATCTTGTTGGCCGCGATCGCGCGCACGGCCTCGCGCAGGTCGAGGTGGTGGTCGGCGAGCTCGAGGTAGGGAAAGTCGTCGGTCATGATGGCTCCTTGATGGATCAGTAGTGGTAGAAGCCGCGGCCGGTCTTGCGGCCCAGCAGACCGGCGTCGACCATCCGCGCGAGGAGCGGCGGCGGGGCGTAGAGCGGCTCCTTGAACTCCTCGTAGAGCGACTCGGCCACGGCCTTGGTCGTGTCCAGCCCGATCAGGTCCGCGAGCGCCAGCGGTCCCTGCGGGTGGGCCGCGCCGCGTACGAGGCCCTGGTCGATGTCCTCGGCGGTCGCGAACCCGGACTCCAGCATCCGGATCGCGGAGAGCACGAACGGGATCAGCAGCGCGTTGACCACGAAGCCGGCCCGGTCCTGGGAGTCGATGGGGTGCTTGCCGAGGTCCTTCTCGACGAACCCACGCACGCGGTCGGCGGTCTCCGGCGCGGTCAGCAGGCTGGGCACCAGCTCGACCAGGGAGAGCACGGGGACCGGGTTGAAGAAGTGCAGGCCGATCACCTGCGCCGGCCGCTCGGTGGCGACGGCGAGCTTCATGATCGGGATGGAGGAGGTGTTGGAGGCCAGCACCGCCTCGGGGTCGGTCACGATGGCGTCGAGCCGGTTGAACAGCGCGGTCTTGGCGGCTTCGTCCTCGACGATCGCCTCGATGACCAGGTCACGGTCGGCGAGCGCTTCGAGGTCGCTGCTGAGGGTGATGCGCTCCAGCACCTCGGTGGCCCGGGTGATCTTGCCGCCCTGCTCGGCCCGCTCGAGGGAGGCCCGCAGACGCTCGTGGCCGGCCTCGGCGGCCGCGGGGTTGGCGTCGATGAGGACGACGTCCTTGCCGGCGCGCGCGGCGACCTCGGCGATGCCGGCGCCCATCAGTCCCGCGCCGACGACGCCGATGTGGTTGAACCCAATCATGTGCAGCCTCCAGTAGTTGGTACTCAGTACCTTATAGACGGAACCTCGTACCATCAAGTACGTTTCAGGGCATGAGCGAGAAGCCTCGATCGGCGACGACGAAGGACCGCCTGGTCGCCGCGGCGTTCGAGCTGTTCGAGGAACGTGGCTTCGATGCGACGACCGCCGAGGACATCGCGCGTCGTGCCGGCGTGGGGCGTACGACCTTCTTCCGCGCGTTCGGGTCCAAGGACGACGTGATCTTTCCCGAGCACGACCAGCTGCTCGGTCGCATCGACCAGCGTCTGGCCGCCGCGACCCCGGCAACGCGAGCGCTCGCGCTGAGCGAGGCCACGCGGGTCGTGCTGCGGCACTACCTGGACGAGGGCGAGCTGGCGCGAGCGCGCTACCGCCTGGTCGGCTCGGTGCCCGCCCTTCGTGCCCGTGAGACGGGTGGGATCCAGCAGTACCAGCGGCTGTTCGCGCGTTGGCTTCGGGAGTGGATGTCCGACCTGCCCGACGGACAGCTGCGCGCCGACCTGCTGGCCGCCGACCTCGTGACGGCGCACAACTTCGTGCTCCGACGCTGGCTCCGGGACCAGACCTCCGACCCGGAGAGCGAGTTCGACCAGGCGATGCGGGTGGCCCTCGAGCGCTATCAGCCCTCGGGCGTCGGGCCGTCCTCGGCCGTCGTCGTGCTCCGCACCTCGGCCACGCCCGCCGCCATCCAGGCGCAGCTGCAGCCGTTGCTCGACGACGAAGCGCCGTGAGCTGAGCCGATCTCAGCGCCTGGCCAGCACCAGCGCGTACGCCTCCTCCGGATCGGTCCACCAGCGAAGGTCGCTGAAGCCCGCCGCGGCGAGCTCGAGTGCGGCGATGCTTCGGCGGAACTTGCAGGACAGCTCGGTGAGAAGCTCTTCGCCTTCGTCGAACTTGATGACGAGCTCGAGCTCGCTCAGCTCCACGCGGGCGGAGTCCTGCGCGACGAGTCGCATCTCGATCCGCTCCTCGTCGGTGTTCCAACGTGCCAGGTGCCGGAATGCGTCGAGGTCGAAGTCGGCGCCCAGGCTCTGGTTGAGAACGCGCAGCGCGTTGAGGTTGAACTCGGCGGTCACGCCGGCGGAGTCGTCGTAGGCGGCGACCAGCTTCCCGGGGTCCTTGGCCAGGTCCAGCCCGAGCAGCAGACCTTCCCCGGGCTCCATGGCGGCGGCGACCGATCCCAGGAACCGTTCGCGTCCCGGGCGGTCGTAGTTGCCCAGCGTGCTGCCGAGCAGTGCGATCAGCCGGCGTCCCGGCCTCGGCAGCTGCCCGAGATGCTGGTCGAAGTCGGCGACGACACCGTGCAGCGCGAGCCCCGGCCGCTCCTCGGCGAGCGCGTCCATCGCCTGGGTGAGCGCGCTGGCGCTGACATCGACGGGGACGTACGTCGTCAGCCGGCCGGTCTGCGTCAGCGCGTCGAGCAGGAGCCGGGTCTTCTCCGAGGAACCGGATCCGAGCTCGAGCAGCACCTCGGCGTCGGCGGCCTCGGCGATCGCTTGCGCGTGCTCGGTCAGCAGCGCCCGCTCGGTGCGGGTCGGGTAGTACTCGGGCAGCCGGGTGATCTCCTCGAACAGCTCCGAGCCGCGCTGGTCGTAGAAGTACTTCGGCGGGAGCCACTTCGGCGATGCGCTCAGGCCGGTGCGGGCGTCCTCCGCAAGGCTCCGGCGCAGATCCTCGGCGGTCAGCAGGGTGGTGAGCCTGCCGCTGGCTGGTGTGCTCGTGCTGGCCTGGTCGTTGCTGTCGAGGGTCACGCGGGGTTCTCCTTCGAGTTGTGACGAGGTGTGTCGAGCCGCCACCAGGTGGGCCCGCACGGGCTGAGGACTCCGATGGTGCGCGGCGGGATCGAGGTGGACGGAGCGCCTGGGAGCGGACGGTTGCTGACGACGTACTCCCACGACGCCGGCTCGGCCAGGTGGCTGCCCTCGTTGCCGGTCAGCAGGGCGAGGTCCTCCCCGTCGCTGAGGAGGACCGAGAAGCCGCCGACCGCCATCTCGTTGGCGATCTGGACCACGGCGGAGCCGATCGGCAGGCGCTCCTGCTGCGCCTTGTCGAGGATGAGGCTCCACGAGTCGTCGATGGTGCCGCTGACCGCGGCGGTCCAGGGACCGATTCGCAGCGGAGCGGGGCAGTCGTCGTGATCACAGGCCCAGTCGACATGCGTCCGGGGCGGTCCGAGGATGCCGCGATGGGCACACGTGACGGCAGCCGACCAGGTCACGCACGACGCCCGTCGTCGGCGAGCCGGAGCCCGGTGACGGGCCAGCGTGCACCGGGCGGGAAGAAGTTGCGGTATGAGGCTCGGGTATGTCCCGGCGGGGTGAGCGCGCAGCCGCCGCGGAGCACCATCTGGCTCGACATGAACTTTCCGTTGTACTCACCGATCGCGCCGGCGGCAGGGTGGAACCCCGGGTAGGGCAGATAGGCCGAGGAGGTCCACTCCCAGCAGTCCCCGAAGAGCTGTCGCAGACCGCCGGTCGCGGGACCGGCGGCGCGCGGGTGGAAGCTGTCCCGGTCGGCGAGGTTGCCGGCCACCTCGTAGGTCCGGGCGGCGTGCTCCCACTCGGCCTCGGTCGGGAGGCGCTTGCCGGCCCAGGTGGCGTACGCGTCGGCCTCGTAGTGGCTCAGGTGGCAGACCGGCAGGCCCGGGTCGAGCGGTGACGTGCCGTGCAGGGTGTGCTCGAACCACTCCCCGTCGGCCTGGCGCCAGTAGAAGGGCGCCTCCCAGCCCTCGGCGGTGACCCGCGCCCACCCGTCCGAGAGCCACAGCTCGGGGCGCCGGTAGCCACCGTCGGCGATGAACTCCAGCCACTCGCCGTTGGTGATCAACCGGTCCGCGAGCCGGTACGGCTCCAGCCACTGCTGGTGCCGTGGCAGCTCGTTGTCGAAGCAGAACCCACCGCCCTCGGACCCGATCTCGACCAGGCCGCCGTCGACGTCCACCCAGCCCAGCCGGTCGGTCCCGTCACCTGCGGCCGGAAGACCGGCGTAGGTCGGCTGCAGCGGGTTGAGCGACAGCACGTGCTTGATGTCCATCAGCAGCAGCTCCTGGTGCTGCTGCTCGTGGTGGAAGCCGAGCTCGATGGTCGGGGCGAGCTTGGCGAAGGTGCCCTCGTCCACCCGGTCGAGCAGGTCCCGGACCCGGTCGTCGACGTTGCGCCGGTAGTCGCCGACCTCGTACGCCCCGGGGCGGCTGATCACGCCGCGCATCGGCCGCGCGTACCTCGGCCCGACCTGCTCGTAGTAGCTGTTGAAGAGAAACCAGTACTTGTCCTGGAACGGTGCGAAGCCGGGCTCGTTCTCCGCCAGCACGAAGGTCTCGAAGAACCAGGTCACGTGCGCGCGATGCCATTTGGTGGGGGAGGCATCCGGCATCGACTGGACCGTCTGGTCCTCGGGGGAGAGAGGTGCTGCGAGGCGTTCGGTGTCCGCTCGGACCTCGTCGAAGCGGGCGATCGCGGTGGTCGTGTCCATCTCACGTCTCCTGTCGGAGGGTCGGGTACGCCAAGTGCTACGAACCACTCTGCCTGGTCGCTCAACCCGCGCCACGCGATTCAGCGGTTGTTGCACACCGGGCCCGGTATGGGCCCGGTGTGCAACAACCGCTGTCGCCGTTCGCGGGTCAGCAGACGGCGTCTGCGGAAGAGTCGCAGGCGCTGAGAATCCGCTTGGTGACCTCGTCGACCTCGCCGAGGCCGTCGACCTCGACGATGAGGCCGCGCTCGCGATAGGCGCCGATCAGCGGCGCGGTCTGCTCGAGATAAATCTCCTGGCGGCGACGGATGATGTCCTCGGTGTCATCGGCGCGGCCCTCGATCCGGGCACGCTGCAGCAGGCGCGTGACGACCTCGTCCTCGTCGACGACGAGGCTGATGACGGCATCGAGCTCGTGGCCGGTGGACTCGATCATCCCATCGAGCTCCTCGACCTGGGCGAGCGTGCGGGGATAGCCGTCGAGCAGGAATCCGCCGGCCGCATCGGGCTCGCCGATCCGGTCGCGAACCATGTTGTTGGTGATCTCGTCCGGGACGTACTCGCCGGCGTCCAGATACCGCTTGGCCTCCAGGCCGAGCGGAGTGGCCAGCGATACGTTGGTGCGGAAGATGTCGCCGGTGGAGATGGCCGGGATGCCGTGGTGCTGGGCGATGTGCTTGGCCTGGGTGCCCTTGCCCGCGCCCGGCGGGCCCATGATGATGATCCGCATCAGAGGCCTCCCCCCGCCCGGTGATCGCCGGCCGCATGCTGGGCGCAGGACCGGCACGTCTCTGGAGACGTCATGTCGACGGGAAGCTCCCAGAAGGTGAACCAGAGCGCCGTCGGCTCTCCGCAGGCAGTTCGTTGGGATCCGTTCCTTCGGATGTGGACGGTCCCCCAGGGCAGTCGGTGGCGAGAGTGCCGGGGCTGTGTCTGCGGCGCTGTCACGAGCCACTGCATGCCCACGTTGCCACGTGACTGGGGCCTGGGGAGAGTCGCAGGCGCTGGTGTCATCTCGGATCCCTTCGGCTACTTGATCTCGGCGATGACCGCGCCGTTGGCGACGGTCTCGCCGACGGTGGCGTTCAGCCCGGTGATGGTGCCGCTCTTGTGGGCCTTGAGGGGCTGTTCCATCTTCATCGCTTCGATGACCACGACGACATCGCCCTCGGTGACCTCTTGGCCTTCTTCGACGGCGATCTTGACGATGGTGCCCTGCATCGGGGAGGTGACCGAGTCGCCCGAGGCGGCTGCGCCGGCCTTCTTCGCCGACCGCTTCGGCTTCTTCGCCGCGGTGGCGCCGCCACCGGTGGAGAGGCCGCCGAGCCCGGCGGGCAGGGACACCGAGAGGCGTTTGCCGCCGACCTCGACCACGACGGTCTGCCGCTCGGTCTCCTCGGCCGCCTCGCCGGTGGCACCGGCGTAGGGGGTGATCTGGTTGTCGAAGTCGGTTTCGATCCAGGTCGTGTAGACATCGAACGAGCCGCCCGCGGCGGTGTAGGCGGGGTCGTTGACGACGGCCTGGTGGAAGGGGATGGCGGTGGGCATCCCGTCGACCTTGAACTCCTCCAGCGCCCGACGTGAGCGTTCCAGGGCGTGTTCGCGGGAGGAGCCGGTGATGATGAGCTTGGCGATGAGGGAGTCGAAGGCGCCCGGGATGGTCTCGCCCTTCTCATAGCCCCCGTCCAGGCGCACCCCGGGACCGGCGGGCGGTGCCCATTCGGTCAGGGTGCCCGGCGCTGGCATGAAGTTGTTGCCGCCGTCCTCGGCGTTGATGCGGTATTCGATGGAGTGGCCGCGGACCTCGGGGTCGTCGTAGCCGAGCTCTTCGCCGGCCGCGATGCGGAACATCTCACGGACCAGGTCGAGGCCGGTGACTTCCTCGGAGACGCAGTGTTCGACCTGGAGGCGGGTGTTGACCTCGAGGAAGGAGATGGTGCCATCGGCCGC
>NZ_JBHWLY010000034.1:0-25995 GCF_042730435.1 Nocardioides sp. NPDC059952
AGCGCCGATGGTACTGCAACCGAGAGGCTGTGGGAGAGTAGGACGCCGCCGGACAAAATTTCAGGTAGAGGCCGCCCCTTTGGGGCGGCCTCTACTGCTTTTACTAGCGAACTGGTCTGCGGATCGTTCGAAGTCGGCTGCGGTAAGCAGCAGTGAGGAAGGCAGCTATGGCTGACGAGCGCCGTAGCAACAGAGGCGGTAAGCCCGCCGGACGCCCCGGGCGTCCGAAGAGCTCTGGTTCATCCACGGGTGGCCGTGGCGGCCGATCGGGTGACGGTAAGCCGAGCGCTGGTCGACCGAGTGGCGGTCGGCCGGGGGCTGGTCGTAGCAGCGATCGCCGTGATGGCGGAGGTGGCCGTGGCGGCGAGCAGCGTCGTGACGGTGGCCGCGGAGGAGACGAGCGTCGGGACGGCAAGCCGTCGACCGGGCGCAGCGGCCCTCGCGACGGCAGCCGCTCTGACGGTCCGAAGCGCTCCGACGGCCCGAAGCGTGGCGGTAGCAGCGACCGCAAGGGCGGTTACTCCAAGGACCGTGGCGGCAAGCCTGGTGGCAGGCCGCAGCGCCGCTTCGACGAGCCGCGTGAGGAGCGTACGGCGGATCAGCGGATCTACGACGGTCCGGAGCTGCCGGAAGAGGTGACGGGCAAGGAGCTCGACCGTGCTATCTCGGCTCAGCTGCGAGGCCTGCCCGAGAAGCTGGCGGCGCGGATCGCTCGCCACCTGGTCGCTGCCGACATGTTCATCGACTCTGACCCTGAGCTCGCCTATCAGCACGCCAAGGCGGCGAAGTCGCGTACGCAGCGGATCGCTGTGATTCGCGAGGCGCTGGGTGAGGCTGCGTACGCTGCCGGGCACTACTCCGAGGCGCTCGCCGAGCTTCGCGCGGCCAAGCGGATGAACGGCGCGACGGCGTACCTGCCGATCATGGCTGACTGCCACCGTGCGCTCGGCCAGCCCGAGCAGGCGATCAAGCTCGCGCACAGCCCCTCGGTGGCGAACTTCGATGCACCGGCGAAGGCAGAGATGACGATCGTCGAGGCCGGCGCTCGTCGAGACATGGGTCAGTTCGACGCAGCTCTGCGGATCCTCGAGCAGTCGCCGCTCAACAACAAGAGCCGGGAATCCTGGGTCGTGCGGCTGCGATACGCGTACGCGGACACGCTCCAGGAGGCCGGCCGCGACAAGGACGCGCTGACCTGGTTCCACCGCACCTACGCGATCGACTCCGAGGAGATCACCGACGCTGCGGCGCGGGCCGAGGCGCTCGAGAAGACGGTCGAGAGGGACTGACGTCCGCCTCGAACGCGCCATCAGTGGCGATCGGCAGCCATGCCGGTCGCCACTGCCCGTTTTGCTTCGATACTGGAGATCCTGGGCGCGGTAGGTAAGAATAGAAGTACAACTACATGCTTGTGATCCACCGAAGCGTGTCCTTCACGCACGATCGAGCCCGCTGGGGAAGGCGTAGCTCGCGCCGCAACGAAGGAGATATTCGGTGACCACTCAGATCAAGGACCCGAGCGCCTCGCGTGGCATCGCACGAGGCGTTGTGTTCGTGCACTCGGCTCCCTCCGCGCTCTGCCCTCACATCGAATGGGCCGTCGCGGGGGTGCTAGGCGCGCCGGTGAACTTCGACTGGACGGCGCAGCCCGCCCAAGCCGGCACCTACCGAGCCGAGCTCTTCTGGTCCGGTGCGGTCGGTTCCGCGGCGGCGATCGCGTCGGCGCTGAAGGGATGGACGCACCTGCGCTTCGAAGTCACCGAGGACGGCACGTCGACCTCCGAGGGTGCGCGCTACTCCTTCACCCCCGACCTCGGCGTCTTCCACGCCGTCACCGGGCTGCACGGAGACATCATGATCCCCGAGGACCGGCTCAAGGCCGCGGTCGTCAAGGCCGCCCTCGGTGACACCACGCTCGAGCTCGAGGTCGACAAGCTCCTCGGCAAGCCGTGGGATGACGAGCTGGAGACGTTCCGTCACGCAGGGGAAGGCGCCCCCGTACGCTGGCTGCACCAGGTCGTCTGAGCGACCCGTCAGCCGCAGAGCACGGCCGACGACGACTGAGGCCCCGGAGCGCGAGCTCCGGGGCCTCAGTCTGTGTCTGAACGGTGTCGGTCAGAGTGGGATGTTGCCGTGAGCCCCGCGGCGAACGCCGACGGTCTGGATCGCTTCCTCGAAGGCGGCCGCGATCGCCCCGCGGGTCGCCGACGGCTCGATGACTTCGTCCACGACACCGATCTCCACAGCCTTGTCGACACCGCCGGCGAGGCGCTCGTGCTCGGCCGCGAGCTCCGCCTCGACCTGAGGACGGAGGTCGGGGGCGACCTCGGCGAGCTTGCGGCGGTGCAGGATGCGGATCGCGGCGACCGGGCCCATGACCGCGACCTCCGCGCCCGGCCAGGCGAAGACCTTGGTGGCGCCGAGCGAACGGGCGTTCATGGCGATGTAGGCGCCACCGTAGGTCTTGCGGGTCACCAGGGTGACCCGAGGTACCACGCACTCCCCGAAGGCGTGCAGGAGCTTGGCGCCGCGGCGTACGACCCCGTCCCACTCCTGGCCGACGCCTGGTAGGTAGCCGGGGACGTCGACGACGACGATCAGCGGGACGCCGAGGGCGTCGCAGAGGCGTACGAACCGGGAGGCCTTCTCCGCGGAGAGGGAGTCGAGGCAGCCGCCGAGCCGCAGCGGGTTGTTGGCGACGACGCCGACGGTGCGGCCGCCGAAGCGACCCAGCGCGGTGACGATGTTGGGGGCCCAGCGAGCGTGCAGCTCCTGCGCGGTGCCCTCGTCGAGGATGTTCTCGACCAGCGGGTGCACGTCGTAGGCGCGCTTCTTCGACTCGGGCAGCTGCTCGGCGAGGTCCTTGTCCTCGACCGCGGCGACGTCGAGGCCACCCTGGGAGCCGAGGAGTGAGGTGACCGTGCGGGCCTTGTCGAGCGCCTCGCGCTCGGACTCGGTGAGGATGTGCACGACGCCGGAGCGGCGCCCGTGCGGCTCGGGCCCACCGAGGCGGAGCATGTCGACGTCCTCGCCGGTGACGGAGCGTACGACGTCGGGACCGGTCACGAAGATGCGGCCCTCGGGGCCGAGGATGACGACGTCGGTGAGGGCCGGACCGTAGGCGGCGCCGCCCGCGGCCGGGCCGAGCACGACCGAGATCTGCGGGATCTTGCCGCTGGCCTGCGTCATCGCGTGGAAGATGCGGCCGACCGCGTGCAGCGAGAGTACGCCCTCGGCCAGCCGGGCCCCGCCCGAGTGCCACAGGCCGATGATCGGGATGCCGTCGGTCATCGCACGGTGGTAGGCGTCGACGACCACGCGGCAGCCGAGGTCGCCCATCGCGCCGCCCATGACGGTGGCGTCCGAGCAGAAGGCGACCGCCCGGGTGCCGTCGACCTCGCCGACGGCGGCCAGCATGCCGGACTCGTCGTCGGGGGAGATGAGCTGGGCGGTGCCTTCGTCGAAGAGCGCCCGGAGGCGGGTCAGCGGGTGACGGGGGTCCTGGTCGCGAGGAAGCTTCTGCTTCCCCGCGGGAGCAGGTGCGGGGGCGGTGATGGTCATCAGGCCATGTCCTGTCGATCGGCGCCGAGCGCGCGTCGTCCAGCGTGAGCGCTGGCACGGGCCACGTCGTTCAGACCTCGTCGCGACGGCAGAGTGGGGTTCTTTCGAGCGGCGACAACGCCGCCAGGGAGCACGCTGGGCGGCGCGCAGCCGGTGTCCTGGCGGCCGGACATGGCCTACATGCTTCCGTAGACGACCGCGACGTTCGCGCCACCGAAACCGAAGGAGTTGTTGAGGGCCGCGATGTCGCCGACCGGCAGGTCGCGGGCCTTGGTGGCGATGTCGAGCTCGACCGCGGGGTCGAGGTTGTCGAGGTTGATCGTCGGCGGCGACTGGCGGTGGTGGATCGCCAGGACGGTCGCGACGGTCTCGAGAGCCCCGGCACCACCGAGCAGGTGGCCGGTCATCGACTTGGTCGAGGTGACCACGACGTTCTCGACGTGGTTGCCGAGGGTGGCGTGGAGCATCAGGCCCTCGGCGATGTCGCCCTGAGGGGTCGAGGTCGCGTGGGCGTTGACGTGGACGATGGTGCTCGGGTCGATGTCGCCGTCCTCGAGCGCGCGCTTGATGGCGCGGCTGCCGCCACGACCCTCGGGGTCGGGCTGGGCGATGTCGTGGGCGTCGGCGGTCACACCGGCGCCGAGGACCTCGGCGTAGATCCGGGCGCCGCGGGCCTGGGCGTGCTCGAGCGTCTCGAGCACGACGATGCCGGCGCCCTCACCGAGCACGAAGCCGTCGCGGCCGGTGTCCCAGGGACGGCTGACCGCGGTCGGGTCGCCACCATCGGGGCCGGAGGCGGTCTTGGACAGCGCCATCATGTTGGCGAAGGCAGCCATCGGCAGCGGGTGGATCGCGGCCTCGGTGCCACCGGCGAGCACGACGTCGGCGCGGCCCAGACGGATCTGGTCGGCGGCCAGGACGATCGCCTCGGAACCGGAGGCACAGGCGGAGATCGGGGTCTGAGCCGCGGCGCGGGCGCCGTAGATCAACGAGATGTTGGCTGCCGAGGCGTTGGCCATCAGCATCGGGACGGCCAGCGGGCTGACCCGGCGCGGCCCCTTGGCCAGGAGCGTGTCGTAGTTGTCGAGCAGGGTGGTGACGCCGCCGATACCGGTGGCGACAGCGACACCGAGGCGCTCACCGTCGAGTCCGGCCTCGGTGGCCGTGCCCTCGAAGCCGGCGTCCTTCCAGGCCTCGGCCGCGGCGACCACGGCGAACTGCGCGGAGCGGTCCAGGCGTCGGGCCTTGACCCTCTCCAGGACCTCGGACGGCTCGACGGCGACACGGCCGGCGATGCGTACGGGAAGGTCCTGGGCCCACTCCTCGGTGAGCTCGCGGATGCCGGAGCGGCCGGCGATCAAGGCATCCCAGGTGGTGGCTACATCTCCGCCTACCGGGTTGGTGGTGCCAAGTCCGGTGACGACGACTCGGGTGCGGCTGCTCATGTGCTCTCCGTGTGAGGTGTTGGCGCGTTGGGTCAGGTGAAGCAGGTCCGGCGGCTCGGCCTGGGAGGGTTGGCCGAGCCGCCGGGGCGCGTCAGGCGTTCGCGGAAGCCTTCTCGATGAAGCTCACCGCGTCGCCAACGGTCTTGAGGTTCTTGACCTGGTCGTCGGGGATGGATACGCCGAACTTCTCCTCGGCAGCGACGACGACCTCGACCATGGACAGCGAGTCGACGTCGAGGTCATCGACGAAGGACTTGTCGAGCTGGACGTCGTCGACATCGATGCCGGCGACCTCGTTGACGATCTCGGCGAGGTCGGAGCGGATCTCTTCGGTGGTGGCCATGTGTGGTGCTTCCTCTCGGATTTCTGTGTGGTGAAACTCTGGGGTGGTGCGGGACTACGGAACGACGACGACCTGGGCTGCGTAGACCAGACCGGCACCGAACGCGATGAGCAGGGCGGTGTCGCCCGACTCAGCCTGACCCTCCTCGATCATCCGCTCAAGGGCAAGCGGGACCGAGGCGGCCGACGTGTTGCCCATGGTGGCGATGTCGCGGGCGATCTTGACCGACTCCGGCAGCTTCATGGAGCGGGCCAGGGCGTCGACGATGCGCATGTTGGCCTGGTGCGGGACGAAGCAGTCGAGCTCGTCGGCCGTGATGCCGGCCTTGTCGAGCGCCTCCTGCCCGACCTTGGCCATGGCGTAGGAGGCCCAGCGGAAGACGGGGTTGCCCAGCATCGTCAGCCAGGGAGTCTCCTTGGCCTCGTTCGCCTCGAACCAGTCGGGGGTCTGGATGTGGTCGGCCTTGTCGCCCGAGGAACCCCACACGACCGGACCGATCCCGGGCTCCTCGCTCGGGCCCACGACAGCGGCGCCCGCGCCGTCGGCGAAGATGAAGGCGGTGCCACGGTCGTGCGGGTTCGTGATGTCGGAGAGGCGCTCGACACCGATGACGAGTACGTGACGGGCGCTGCCGCCGCGTACGAAGTCGCTGGCCATCGCGATGCCGTGGCAGAAGCCGGCGCAGGCCGCCGAGACGTCGAAGGCGGCCGGGTGGTCGGCGCCGAGCTCGTCGGCGATCAGCGCGGCGACCGCGGGGGTCTGGCGCAGGTGGCTGACGGTGGCGACGATGACGCAGTCGATCTGGTCGATGTCGATCTTGGCGTGCTCGAGCGCCTTGCGGGAGGCGGCGACCGACATCATCTGCACGGTCTCCTCCTCGCCCGCCCAGCGACGCTCGGTGATGCCGGAACGGGTGCGGATCCACTCGTCGGAGGAGTCGATGAGGTCGACGATCTCGCTGTTGGGGACCACCCGGGTCGGGCGATAGCCGCCTACGCCGAGGATGCGGGCGTGCGGGGAACCTGTCGGGGCTGAGATCACGAGTGCTGGACTCCTGTCGGGTGCAGACGCAGCAGCGGCTGACCGGGGGAAACGAGGTCGCCGTCCTCGACGAGCCATTCGATGACCTCGCCGCCGTGGGCCGAGGTGATCGCAATCGTGTCACGGAGGCTGGCGATGGCGCCGATCTCGGCGCCGGCCGGGATCACGTCGATCCCGGACACGGTCTCGGAGAGCTTGAAGGTGCCCTTGGACGGGGAGACGACCATCCGCCAGGTCGGCGTGGTCTCGATCGGGTTGGCCTCGCCGTGCTTCTCGACGAACGCGCGGGCGTCCTCGAGCTGGTCGGGAGTCTTCAGGGCGAAGGTCTCGACACCCTTGAGGGCACGCTTGGCGATCCCGGTCAGGGTGCCGGCCGGCGGCATCTCCAAGATGCCGGTCACGCCGATGTCGGACATGGTGTCGAGGCAGAGGTCCCAGCGCACCGGGTTGGCGATCTGGCCGACGATCCGGTCCAGCGCCTTGGCGCCGTCGTGGACGATCTGGCCGTCCTTGTTGCTGATCAGGCGGGTGCGCGGGTCGTGGGTCGAGACGCTCTGGGCCAACCGGGCGAGGTGACCGACGGCGGGCTCCATGTGCTTGGTGTGGAAGGCGCCGGCGACGCTGAGCGGCATCAGCCGGGCCTTGGCGGGAGGATCGGCGGCGAAGGCCTCGAGCTGCTCGAGGGTGCCGGCGGCGACGATCTGGCCGGGGCCGTTGTCGTTGGCGGGGGTGAGGCCGTGCTTCTCGATCGCGGCCAGCACCTCCTCGCGGACGCCGCCGAGGACCGCGGTCATGCCGGTCGGCGTCTTCGCGGCGGCGTCGGCCATGGCTTTGCCCCGCTCGCGGACGAGCACCATCGCCTGCTCCGCGCTGATCGCGCGCGCGCCCGCGGCGGCGGTGATCTCACCGACGCTGTGGCCGGCGACGGCGCCGATCTTGGAGAAGGCGTCCGCGGGCTGCGGGAAGAGCTGGAGCGCCGCGACCAGGCCGGTGGCGACCAGCAGCGGCTGGGCGATCTCGGTGGCGCGGATGGTCTCTGCGTCGGCATTGGTGCCGTAGTCGATCAGGTCGATGCCTGCGACGGTTGAGAGCCACTCCATACGAGCGGCAAAAGCGGGGTCCTCCAGCCACGGGGTGAGGAATCCTGGTGTCTGAGCACCTTGTCCTGGGGCGACAATGACGAGCACGCAACGATGTTCCCGTCTGGAGGGGTGTCGGTTCACCTTCAGTGGCAACGAATATCTATCGCGCAATCTTGTAGGGGTTCTACAAGTTGCCTCGCTGTCGGCCTCAGTGGTCCTGTTGCCGGCCCAGAATCAGGGCGACCTGCAGGGCGAGAGCGTCGCGCGAGTCGGTCGGGAGGAACCCGGTGAGCTCCGCGACCTGCTTGAGCCGATAGCGCACGGTGTTGGGGTGCACGAACAGCGTGCGACCGGTGGCCTCGAGGCCACCTCCGGCGGCGAAGTACGCGGCCAGGGTCTCGATCAGCGTGCTGCGGGCCTCCACCAGCGGCCGATAGAGATTCTCGATCAGGTAGCGGTGGGCCCACGCATCGCCGGCCAGGGCACGCTCGGGCAGGAACGACTGGCTGCGCGCCGGGCGTGGCGCGTCGGGCCAGCCGGGCGCGGCCCGGTAGGCGGAGAGCGCGGCCCGCGCGGACTCCGCGGCGGTGGCGAGCCCGGCCGCCACCGGTCCGACCACGACGGGGCCGTCGGCGAACAGGTCGGCGATCCGCTCGGCGGCTTCGAGGGGGTCGTCGATACCTCCGAGCAGGGCGACGAGGCGGTCACCCTGGACCGCGCACAGGGTGTGCAGGTCGTGGGCGCGGGCGCGGCGGCGTACCTCCTCCATGGCAGCGTCGAGGCGGACGCCGTCGGGGGCGTGGCCCAGGACCGCGCACAGCGGCAGGTCGGCGTCCCAGCCGAGCGCGCTGGCCCGGGAGAGGACGACCTCGTCGGTCTCGGCACGCAGGACCGCGTCGACCACGAGGGCCTCGAGCCGGGCGTCCCAGGCGCCACGCTGCTCGGCGGCGCGGGCGTAGACCTCGGCCGTGGCGAAGGCGACCTCACGCGCGTAGCGGCCGATCGCCTCGTGGACGTCGGCGGCGTCCTCGGGTCCGAGGAGGTGGTCGATGTTGGCCTCGACCACCTCGATGGAGAGGCGGACGAGGTCGACGGTCTGCTGGAGCGTGATGATGCCGGTCAGCGCACGAGGCGCGACGCCGAACATCGACGCGGCCAGGTCGGGCTTCGCGGTGTCGGCCGAGGCGCCGCCGCCGTACCAGCCGACGAACTCCTTGATGCCTGCCTGGACGATCAGGCCGACGAGGGAGCGGTTCTTCGCGGAGAGGTCCTTGAACCACGGCATCGCGTCGTCCATACGCGACGTGGCGGCCGTCGCCAGCCGGCCGGTCGCGCGTCGCAACGCCGTCGCCGTCCGCCGACGCGTATCGAGGGTCGCCTGATTGGTCACACTGCTGATCCTTCCACCTGGAGATGCGGCCGGGGGCCCGGAACTTCTCGCTCCGAGCCCCCGACCTGACGGACAGACGCTCAGGCGTCTCCGCCCTCCTGCATGATGCCCTTCGTCGCCGTCGGGTCGTCGATGCGGTAGGTGTCGAAGGCCTTCTTCGCCAACGAGGCGTCGATCTCGCCGGCCTCGGCCAGTGCCTGGAGGGCCTGGACGACGACGGACTCGGCGTCGATCTGGAAGAAGCGACGCGCGGCCGGGCGGGTGTCGGCGAAGCCGAACCCGTCGGCACCGAGGACCCGGTAGTCGTCGGGCACCCAGCGGGCGATCTGCAGCGGGACGGCCCGCATGTAGTCGGAGACCGCGATGACGGGGCCGTTCGTCGCCGAGAGCTTCTCGGTGACGTACGGCGTGCGTGGGGCCTCACCGGGGTGGTTGAGGCTCCACTGCTCGGCGTCGATGGCGTCGCGGGCGAGCTCGTTCCACGAGGTGACCGACCAGGTGTCGGCCTTGACGCCCCAGTCCTCCTCGAGGATGCGGGCAGCCTCCTCGACCCACGGGAAGCCGACGCCGGAGGCGAGCAGGCGGACCTTCGGGCCGTCTCCTTCGGCGGTCGAGACCTGGTGGATGCCCTTCAGGATGCCCTCGAGGTCGACGTTGTCGGGCTCCTTGGGCTGGCTGACCGGCTCGTTGTAGACGGTCAGGTAGAAGATGACGTTCTCGCCGTGCGGGTGCTCCTCGGTCGAGCCGTACATCCGCTCGAGGCCGCTCTGCATGATGTGGGAGACCTCGTAGGCGAAGGCCGGGTCGTAGTGCACGACCGCAGGGTTCGTCGCGGCCAGCAGCGGGGAGTGGCCGTCGGCGTGCTGGAGACCCTCACCGGTCAGCGTGGTGCGACCGGCGGTGGCGCCGACCAGGAAGCCGCGGCCCATCATGTCGGCCATCGCCCAGATCGAGTCGCCGGTGCGCTGGAACCCGAACATCGAGTAGAAGATGTAGAACGGGATCATCGGCTCGCCGTGGGTGGCGTACGCCGTGCCGGCAGCGGTCGCCGAGGCCAGAGCCCCCGCCTCGGAGATGCCCTCGTGCAGGAGCTGGCCCTGCGCGGACTCCTTGTAGGAGAGCAACAACTTCCGGTCGACCGACTCGTACTGCTGGCCGCCGGGGTTGTAGACCTTCGCGCTCGGGAACATCGCGTCCATGCCGAACGTGCGGTACTCGTCGGGCGCGATCGGGACGATCCGCTTGCCGATCTCCGGGTCACGCATCCAGTCCTTGAGGAGCCGGACGGTGGCCATCGTGGAGGCGATCTTGTTCTTGCCGGAGCCCTGCTTGAGCTCGGAGTAGACCTTCTCGCCCGGCAGGGTGAGCGGCTTGAACTCGACCCGGCGCTGGGGGAGCGGGCCACCGAGCTGCTTGCGGCGCTCCATCATGTATTCGATCTCGGCCGATGCCGGACCCGGGTTGAAGAACGGCGCCGCGCCGGTCTGCTCGTAGGTCGACTCGAGCTCCTTGTCGGAGATCGGCAGGAGCAGGCGGTCGCGGAACTTCTTCAGGTCCGCCATCGTCAGCTTCTTCATCTGGTGGGTGGCGTTCTTGCCCTCCAGAGCGTCGATCGTCCAGCCCTTGATGGTGTGGGCCAGGATGACGGTCGGCTGTCCGACGGTCTTGGTGGCCGCATCGAAGGCCGCGTAGACCTTGCGGTAGTCGTGGCCGCCGCGGGGGAGCTTGCGGATCTGCTCGTCGCTCATCTGCTCGACCATCTTGCGCAGGCGCGGGTCGGAGCCGAAGAAGTTCTCCCGGACGTAGGCACCGGTCTCGACCGAGTAGGTCTGGAACTGGCCGTCGGGGGTGGAGTTCATCTTGTTGACCAGAGCGCCGTCGACGTCCTTGGCGAGCAGCTGGTCCCACTCGCGGCCCCAGATGACCTTGATGACGTTCCAGCCGGCGCCGCGGAAGTTGGACTCCAGCTCCTGGATGACCTTGCCGTTGCCGGTCACCGGGCCGTCGAGCTGCTGCAGGTTGCAGTTGATCACCCAGACCAGGTTGTCGAGCTCCTCGCGGGCGGCCACGCGGATGGCGCCGAGCGACTCGGGCTCACCCATCTCGCCGTCGCCGAGGAAGGCCCACACCCGCTGGTCGGAGGTGTCCTTGATGCCGCGGTTCTGCAGGTAGCGGTTGAATCGCGCCTGGTAGATCGAGTTGATCCCGGTCAGGCCCATCGAGACCGTCGGGAACTCCCAGAAGTCGGGCATCAGGCGCGGGTGCGGGTAGGAGGAGATGCCCTGGCCGACGCCGTGCTGCACTTCCTGGCGGAAGCGGAAGAGCTGCTCCTCGTTGAGCCGACCCTCGAGGAAGGCACGCGCGTAGATGCCGGGGGAGGCGTGGCCCTGGATGAAGACCTGGTCGCCGCCGCCCGGGTGGTCCTTGCCACGGAAGAAGTGGTTGAAGCCGACCTCGTAGAGGCTCGCGGAGGACTGGTAGGTGGCGATGTGGCCGCCCACCTCCAGGCCCTTGCGGTTGGCGGAGGAGACCATCACGGCGGCGTTCCAGCGGATGAAGGCCCGGATGCGTCGCTCGATGTCCTCATCGCCCGGGAACCACGGCTCGCGGTCGGAGGGGATGGTGTTGATGTAGTCGGTGCTGCGCAGTGCGGGGACCCCGACGGACTTCTCTCGGGCTCGCTCCAGCAGACGCAGCATCATGTAGCGGGCTCGCTCGCGTCCGCTCGACTCGAGCATCGCGTCGAACGAGCCGAGCCACTCACTGGTCTCTTCGGGATCGATGTCCGGAAGCTGGGTCGGTAGACCCTCGTGGATTACGGTCGGCTGGGCGGGGGTCGGGCCCTGCGGACCACCAGCAGTCTCGGTGGATTGTTCGGTCACATCCTCAATGGTCGCACGGGGTCGAGAGCGGCTGCCCATCCGCGGTGGGTTACTGGACAGTAGGCGGTTTCTGCTGGTCAACCCCGGAAAATTCGTTCGTACGTCGAGTTGCTAATCTGCCGCCGTGACCAGCCTGGATCGTGACAATGCCGCTGCTGACGTCTTGGTGGTAGGTGAGGCTCTGGTCGACGTGGTGACGACAGCCGATGGCGTGACCAGGGACCACCCCGGCGGGAGCGGCGCCAACGTCGCGGTCGCGCTGGGCCGGCTCGGCCGTCCGGTGCGCTACGCGGCCTCCTACGCCGACGACGCGCGTGGGCAGGCACTGGCCGCCCACCTGGCCGGCTCCGGGGTCCGGATGGCGTGCGACCCGCACGTGCTGGCCCGCACCTCGACCGCGCAGGCCACCATCACGGCCGACGGGTCGGCGACGTACGTCTTCGACCTGGAGTGGAAGCTCGGCGAGATCGCGGTGGGGACGCCGCGGTTCGTCCACATCGGCTCGCTCGCGCCGGTGCTCTCGCCGGGCGCCGAGACGGTCTTCGCGCTGCTCGACGGGCTGCCCGACTCCGTCCGTGTCCTCTACGACATCAACATGCGGCCCACGCTGACCGGAACCGGCCAGGAGGTCGTCTCTCGGATCGAGCGGGCGGCGGCGTACGCCGACGTGGTCAAGGCGAGCGACGAGGACCTGGAGACGCTCTACCCAGGGGCAGGGCTCGACAAGGCGGCCGCCCGGCTGCTCGAGCTCGGTGCCGGTGCGGTCGCGGTGACCCGCGGCGGCGACGGCGCCAGCTGGATCACCGCGTCCGAGCGGATCGACGTGGCGGCTCAGAAGGTGACGGTCGTGGACACCATCGGTGCCGGCGACACCTTCTCCGCGGGCCTCGTCGACGCACTCTGGGACGACTTCGGGCGCGACCGGCGCGAGGTGCTCGCCCACGGGGTCCGGGCGGCGGCGGTCACCGTCTCGCGCGCCGGTGCCAACCCGCCGACCCGGGCCGAGCTCGACGGCTAAGCCGCGAGGCGCTCGGCGAGCGTACGTCCCAGCCAGGCCGAGGAGCGGACCGAGCTGCCACATCCGGCCAGGAGCAGGCCGGGCGCGGGCTCGTCGAGAACCAGCTTCTTCTGGGCGATGTCGACACCCCACAGGATCTGCTCGACCTTGGCGTCGCGAAGCCAGGGGAGTGCGGCCGCGAGGCCACGATCGAGCAGGGTCTCCCAATGGTCGACGGGGCCGCTGAGGTCGTCGTCCTCGACGATGTCCTCCTGGCCGACCAGCACCCGCAGGTGCCCTTCGACCGACTTCACGAAGGCGTAGCCGAAGCCCTCGCCGACCGGCACGATCGTGTGCGGCATCCGCTCCCGCTCGGGAGGGACGGGGAGGTCGAGCACGAAGAGCTGGCGCTTCTCCAGCTCGGCCTCGCTCTGCGGGAAGAGCCGGGCGTTGGCGGCGCCCAGCGCGAACAGGACCCGCTCCGCGCGGATCGTGCCGCGCGCGGTCTCGACCAGGTGGCCCGAGCCGTCAGGACGTACGCCTTCGACGACCGCACCCGGGATGACCTGTGCCCCGGCGTCGGAGGCCCGCTCCAGCAGGTGGGAGACGAGCCGGGTCGCGGAGATGTTGAGCGCCGGGATGTGCTCGCCGGTGTGGAGCAGGTGGTAGGTGTTCTCGATCGCGGCCAGGTCGACGCCCTCGGCGAGCAGGCCCTGCACGAACTCGGCGGTCTCGGTGGTCATCTCCCGCTTGACCGGGTCGGCCCAGGTCCAGCGGATGCTGCCGCCCGAGTAGCGGTAGGTGGAGACGTGGCCGGGGTCGTCGTCCGGATCGTCGCCGAGCACCACGATCCGCAGCTCCGGTGACATCCGCGCCAGGAAATAGGCTGTCGCGGCGCCGATCGGGCCGGCTCCGCAGATCGCCACGTCGGCCTCTACGAGAAGTTCAGCGGTCAGGTCGGCGGGGAGATCAGTCAACGAAGTCCTTCCGGGAGGTACATCAGGCCTGTGCGCGAATATGCGTCCAGAAGGCTATCGGCTGGGGTGCGTCCCGCGTCCAGCAGCCGGTCCAGCGGGTCGAGGTGGCCGGCCTCCGGCATGCCGGCCAGCGCGCGGCGAGCGGCCGCGAGCACGTCGCGCGCGCCGGCGGCGATCTCGGGGTCGGCGAACGCGTCGTTCGCGGAGCGTTGATGCAGGTCGCGGCTGGGTCTGTCGGCAAGACCCGGCAGGTCCTCGGCGAGGCAGACGCCCAGCGTCAGTGCCGCCCCGGCGAGCAGCAGGTCGCGGGAGAGGAAGGCGTCGAAGGCCTTGAACTCGATGCGTCCCTCCTCCTGCGGGATCCGTGGCGGGTGGACCATCGTCGGCTCGGCGTCTGCCGGAGCCGGGGCGACGAAGCAGCGTGCGGCCACCCGTCGCCAGGTGCGCTCGTAGGTGCGCTTGCTGGGCCCGCGCCAGACCCGACCGGCGTGGAACGGTGAGCTGAAGCTGAACGGCACCATGAACGGGCTGTAGTAGGTCAGCCGGCGGGTCACCTCGACGACCTGTTCCGCGGACAGATCGGGGAAGGAGAGGTTGATGTCGGGGCCGTAGCTCAGGTTGGAGACCTCGGCGTGGTCGTACTCACGATGCTCGGCTCGCATCTTCTGCTCCCACTCGTTGAGCGGCGGTTCGAGGACGTACGCCTCACGGACCGGGTTGAAGCCGACGATGCCCAGGTGCAGGCCGAGGGGAGCGAGGCGCTTGGAGAGGTCGTCCTGCAGATCGATCAGCCGGTCGGCGGCCTCGGTGGTGCTCGAGCAGATCGGGGTGCGGATCTCCACCCCCTTGACCAGCATCGAGGTGAAGGTGCCGTCGACGTCGAAGCGCTCGTCTCCCTCGAGATACCAGTAGCCGCTCTTGATCCCGAGGTCGCCGCGGACGAGGTTGTCGTCGGTGGTGCCGGAGCCGTCGGCAAGGGCGCGTTGGAGGGTGTCGAAGTCGAGATCCCCGAAGTCATGGAAGACGCCCGTGTCGCGAAACGTGCCCGCGCCTACGTCGGGTGACTCCGTCACCAGGGCATACTCGAACTCGAACCCGGCGGAGTAGAGCACGGCGCAACTCTAGGGCAGTCCGCGGGCCCTCATCTGCATTTCTCGGAAATTAGGTTAGGCTCCCCTCATGTTTCGCGCGGTGAAGCCGGAGACAAAGCCGGAGACGCGGGTCGTGGTCACCTCGACCCGGCGTCTCAGTGCTGGGATGACCCGCGTCCATCTCCGTGCCGAGGACCTCTCCGCGTTCGAGGGCAGCGTGTGCACCGACCGGTTCGTGCGCCTGGAGATCCCGGTCGGCGACGGCACGAGCGTCTGTCGCACCTATACGGCGCTGGACCCCTCGGTCGCCGAGGGGACCCTCGCGGTCGACTTCGTGCACCACGGCGACGAGGGTGTCGCCGGCCGGTGGGCGGCGACGGCCGGCCCGGGTGACGTGCTCACCGTGCGCGGGCCGGGCGGGACGTACGCTCCGGACCCGGCCGCCGACTGGCACCTGCTCGTCGGCGACGAGTCCGGCCTGCCCGCGATCCGGGCGGCGCTGGCTGCGCTGCCGGCCGACGCGGTGGGCTACGCGGTGATCGAGGTGCCCTCCGCGGAGCATCTCCAGCAGGTCGAGGCGCCGGCCGGGGTCGAGGTGCGCTGGCTGGACGCCACCGTCGATCCGCCGTTGGAGTCCGTCGTGCGCGAGCTGCCCTGGCTGCTCGGCCGGGTGCACGCCTTCGTGCACGGCGAGGCCGAGGTCACGATGCAGCGGATCCGGCCCTACCTTCTGCGTGATCGCGGGGTGCCGCGCGGCGACCTGTCGATCTCCGGCTACTGGCGCCGTGGCAACAACGAGGACAGCTTCCGTACGTGGAAGCGCAGCCAGGCTTCCGACCGCCGGGTGGCTTACTCGGCTCGCTGAGGTTCGGGCCAGGCCAGCGGCGGGACGATCTCGACCGGCCCCTCGATCCGGGCCGCGACCCAGGCGCGGTGGAAGTCGCTGCCGGGGGCGACCTCGGCACGGCGCTCGGGCTCGCGGACGAGGTCGACGGGGCACTCGATCAGCTGACGGGCGACCGGCTCGGGGCGAGGGCCGCCGTGCTCGGCGATCGAGGCGGCCAGCGCCTCGGCGACGGGCTTGCGCCGGTGGTCGACGGTGAAGAGACCGAGGTCGTACTCCCGATCAGGGAAGTCGACCAGCGATCGGTCCAGGTCATGGGAGCACCACCAGGTGATGCCGTACAGGGCCGGGTTCTGCGCGACGTGGTCGACGGTGCCGGTGACGAACTCGCGCACGCTCTCCGGTCCGATCTCCGGCAGGGGAGCGCCGACCTCCTGGAGCCAGACCGGGCGCCCCGGCTCGGC
Source organism: Nocardioides sp. NPDC059952 (assembly GCF_042730435.1). Taxonomy (NCBI): domain Bacteria; kingdom Bacillati; phylum Actinomycetota; class Actinomycetes; order Propionibacteriales; family Nocardioidaceae; genus Nocardioides; species Nocardioides sp. NPDC059952. Next base: position 16,118 of record NZ_JBHWLY010000034.1, read on the forward strand.
GGCGTACGCAGCGGCCAGCTCGACCAGGTAGTCGGCGTGCGTGAGCGTCGCCGGGCCCAGGGGCGCGTCGATCGCGCCGACGCCGTTGAAGACCCAGGAGTGCACGGTGCTGAGGTCGCCGAGGGTGGTGACGTCGGCGGGCCCGAAGGGGTGGTCGGGCGCGTAGAAGGCGTCGTCGAAGAGCGAGTGCAGGCAGAGCAGGCCGGGGGCGGCCCTGCGGGCGGTCTCGAGGAGCTCCTGGGCCCAGGAGCGCGAGTCGGCGATGGTGGTCGGGTTGGCCGGCCACAGGTTGTTCACCTCGTTGCCGAGGGTCAGCGCGAAGACGTTGTCCCGGGTGGCGACCGCGCCGGCGAGGGTGTCGACGTAGGTGCGCAGGCCCGCGCGCACCTCGGGGTGGCTGAAGACCGATCGCCGGTGGTGGGTGAGCACCCACGACGGCAGGAAGTCGAAGCTGGACAGATGGCCCTGGACCAGGTCGACGCAGACGTCGAGCCCGCGGGCGGCGGCCAGGTCGATGGTGGTGAGCACGTCGTCGACCGCCGAGGACCGGATCAGCGAGCGGTTGGGCTGGATCCAGGGCCAGACCGGGAAGATCCGTACGTGGTCGAGGCCGAGGCCGACGAGGTCGTCGAAGTCCCGGGCGATCTGGTCGGCGTCGAAGTCGAGCCAGGAGTAGAACCAGCCGGACGACGGCACGTGGTTGGCGCCGAAGCGCAACGGGGCAGGGGCCGGCGGCGTCGGTAGGGCTGGCACTCGCGCAATATAACCGCTCAACTAGGTCCCGACCCTTGGCGAGACGACAGACAGGACGAGCACTGATGCACGACGACGTACACCTCACCGAGGGCCGCGTGAGCCGGGTCCTCAAGGAGCGACTCTGGCCGGCCGTGCACACGCTCTCGACTCCGGTCGGCGTCGAGTGGCACGAGCTGCCGGGGGAGCCGATCGCTCCCGCGGACGGGCTGGCCCTGACGTACGAGCCCGTCGAGGTCGGCACCGAGTGGGGCCCAGCCTGGGGGACGACCTGGTTCCGGATCACCGGGACCGTGCCCGCTGGATGGTCGGGGAAGCGGGTCGAGCTGGTCTGCGACCTCGGCTTCGACGTCAGCCGGACCGGGTTCCAGTGCGAGGCGCTGGCCTACACGGCCGCCGGGGAGCCGGTCAAGAGCCTCAACCCACGCAACCAGTGGGTGCTGGTGGCGTCGGAGGCCGTCGGGGGTGAGGAGGTCGAGCTCTTCCTGGAGGCCGCGGCCAACCCGCTTCTCCTCGAGCACCACCCGTTCCTGCCGACGCGGGAGGGTGACATCGCGACCTCGTCGAAGCGAAAGCTCTACACGACGCGTCGCATCGAGCTCGCCGTCTTCGAGAAGGACGTCTTCGAGCTCTGCCTCGACCTGGAGACGCTCCATGAGCTGCAGGTCGAGCTGCCCGCAGGGCCGCGGAAGTCGCGAATCCTGCAGGCGATGGACGACGCCTTGGACCGGGTCGACCTGCAGCGGGTCGCGGAGACGGCGGCTGCCGCCCGCTCGGTGCTGAGCGGGGTTCTGGAGCCGGCTGCCCACGAGTCCGCGCACCAGATCGCCGCGATCGGCCATGCCCACATCGACTCCGCCTGGCTGTGGCCGGTGCGCGAGACGATCCGCAAGGTCGCTCGCACCACCTCCTCGATGACCGAGCTGCTCGGCGAGGACCCCGACTTCCGCTACGGGATGTCGTCGGCCCAGCAGTACGCCTGGCTCAAGGAGCACCGGCCCGAGGTCTACGCGCGCGTGAAGGCCGCCGTCGCCGAGGGTCGCTTCATCCCGCTCGGCGGCATGTGGGTCGAGTCCGACACCACGATGCCGTCGGGGGAGTCGCTGGTGCGGCAGTTCCTCTACGGTCAGCGGTTCTTCGAGTCCGAGTTCGGGATCCGCTGCCACGGGGTGTGGCTGCCGGATTCCTTCGGCTACTCGCCGGCGCTGCCGCAGCTGATGAAGCGGGCCGGGTTCGACTGGTTCTTCACCCAGAAGATCTCCTGGAACCAGGTCAACAAGTTCCCCCACCACACCTTCGAGTGGGAGGGCATCGACGGCTCCCGCATCCTGAGCCACTTCCCGCCGATGGACACCTACAGCTCCCAGCTCTCCGGTGCGGAGGTCGCCAAGGCCTCGCGCCAGTTCCAGGAGAATCGGGTCGCCACCGGGTCGATCGCGCCCGTCGGCTGGGGCGACGGTGGTGGCGGCACCACCCGGGAGATGGCCGGCAAGGCCCGCCGGCTCCGCGATCTCGAGGGCTCGGCCCAGGTCTCCTGGCGCCACCCGGACGACTTCTTCACCGAGGCCCGTGCCGAGCTCCGCGAACCGCCGGTCTGGGTCGGTGAGCTCTACCTCGAGCTCCACCGCGCCACCCTCACCTCGCAGCACCTGACCAAGCAGGGCAACCGGCGCTGCGAGCACCTGCTCGTCGAGGCCGAGCTCTGGTCCGCGACCGCCGCGGTCCGTGGACTTCTGGACTACCCCTACGACGAGCTGGACGCCTTGTGGCAGCAGGTGCTGCTGCAGCAGTTCCACGACATCCTGCCCGGTACGTCGATCGCCTGGGTCCACCGGGAGGCGGTCGCCCAGTATGCGCGGGTCGCCAGGGCCGCCGAGGATCTCATCGAGCGAGCGCTCACGGCTCTCGCCGGCGACGGCACGGTCGCGCTGAGTGCCGACGGGCGCTCGGGGGCGGTGGTGGCTGCACCGCCCACCGGGGTCGTCTCCGTGGTCGAGGAGGGTGGGACGTACGTCTTGGGCAACGAGCTCGTCCGGATCACGGTCTCGGCCGAGGGGCTGATCACCTCGGCGCTCGACCTGGCGACCGGTCGCGACGCGATCCCGGCCGGCGCCGAGGCCAACCTGCTGCAGCTCCACCAGGACTTCCCGAACATGTGGGACGCCTGGGACGTCGACCGGTTCTACCGCAACCGCGCCACCGACCTGCGTGAGGTCTCCTCGATCTCGGTGACGCCCGACGGGCTGGTCATCGAGCGACCGATCTCCGCCGACTCCTCGACGGTGCAGACCCTGACGCTGGCTCCGGGGTCGAGGGTGCTGGAGATCTCCCAGCGCACCGAGTGGAACGAGACCGAGAAGTTCCTCAAGGTCGCCTTCCCGCTCGACGTACGCGCCGAACAGACGCTCGCCGAGACCCAGTTCGGCTACCACCGCCGGCCGACCCACACCAACACCTCCTGGGAGGCGGCGAAGTTCGAGACGTCCATGCACCGCTGGGTGCTGGCCGCCGAACCCGGGTTCGGGGTCGCGCTGGTCAACGACTCGACCTACGGCTTCGACGTCACCCGGCCGACGGCCCTGACGACCGAGGTACGGCTCTCCCTCCTGCGCGCGCCGCGGTTCCCCGACCCGGAGACCGACCAGGGCGTGCAGACCCACCGCTACGGCCTGGTCATCGGGGCCGATGTCGCGGCCGCGACCGAGGCGGGCGCCGCGCTCAACACGCCTGCTCGCGAGGTCACCGGCGCCCAGGCTGTCGAGCCGCTCGTGACCGTCTCCGGCGAGGGGCTGGTGGTCTCGAGCGTGAAGCTCGCCGCCGACCGCTCCGGCGACCTGGTCGTCCGTGTCTACGAGTCCGCCGGCGCGCGTACGCAGGGGGAGCTGCGCGTCGACGGACGGTACGCACGGGTCAGTGAGGTCTCGCTGGTCGAGGATCCTCTTGCCGAGGTGAGCACCGACGGAGGAGCTGTCGCGCTCGGTCTCGGTGCGTTCGAGGTTCGTACGCTGCGGTTCCATCGCAGCTGACGACGCTCAGCCGGCCGTCCATCGATCACCACCAGGGCCACCGCGATGTGCTGCTGGGGAGTATCGTTCGCGCACGACCGCGGCGGCCGGTCCTGAGGAGAAGAGGCGGCGTAGATGGGTGTCACGAGCGAGAGCGGGCGGATCGTCGCGGGAGGCCGGAAGGGCACCTACGTACGTCTGGCCGAAGGCCCGCAGGAGCGCCATGTCTCGCGCACCGATCTGGCTCGCAAGCCCGAGGAGCTGGGCGAGCCGGTGCTGACCGTCGCGCACCTGTCCGACCTGCACATCTGCGACCACCAGTCGCCGGCTCGGGTCGAGGTGCTGGACCGGCTCATGGACCCCGACGCCACGACCCGTGAGCTGATCGACGAGATCGGGACGTACCGGGCCCAGGAGCTGCTGACCGCACAGGTCGGCGCGGCGATGGTCGAGGCGGTCAACGAGATCACCGAGGGCCCGATCGGCGGTGGCCCGCTCGACCTGGCGATCGCGACCGGCGACAACACCGACAACGGGCAGTACAACGAGCTCGACTGGTATCTGACGCTGCTCGACGGCGGGCGCCTGACCCCCGACTCCGGCGACATGCTGCACTACGAAGGCGTCGCCACGCTGCCGGACAAGCGCTTCTGGCACCCTCAGGGCGAGACGCACGACATGCGCCGGGGCGACCACGGCTTCCCGCTCGTCCCCGGGCTGCTGAAGGCCGTGCGCCGCGCGATCGACTCACCCGGGCTGGAGGTGCCCTGGCTGGCCGTCAACGGCAACCACGACGGGCTGCTGCAGGGCACCGTGCCGGGCACCTCCGCCATCGGCGAGATCGCGGTCGGCGATCTGAAGGCGATCGCCATGCCCGAGCACTGGACCGACGAAGCCAAGGCGAAGCTCATCGCCGGGCTGATCTCGGGTGACCCGGTGGCGCTCGGGATGCTGGCCGAGCTGGAGCCGTACGAGGTGACCCCCGACCGGCGCCGCCGGCAGACGACGCTGCAGGAGTTCGTCGACTCCCACGTGCACGACGAGGCGAAACCGCCGGGCCACGGCTTCAAGGCGGGCGGGAAGCCCTATTACCGCTACGACGTCAACGACGAGGTCACCTTCGTCGTCCTCGACACGGTCAACCCGGCCGGCGGCTTCCAGGGGTCGATCGACGCCGAGCAGCTCGAGTGGCTCGACGCCGTGCTCGCCTCCACCGACTACGACGAACGGCTCGCGGTGATCGCCAGCCACCACGACGTGGCCTCGCTGGTCAACGACATGAGCGGCGCCGGCGGCACGCGGCGGGTGCTCAGCGACGAGGTCGAGCAGACCGTCTCACGCCATGAGAGCGCCGTGCTCTGGCTCAACGGGCACACGCATCGTACGTCGGTGAAGCCTCGCGGCTCCTGGTGGGAGGTCACCGCACCGTCCCTGATCGACTGGCCGCAGCAGGGCCGGATCGTCGAGCTCATCTCCGACGGGGACGTGCTCACCATCGCCACCACGATGCTCGACCACGCCGGTCCCGCCCGCTGGAGCGGCTCGATCGAGGAGGTGGGCCACCTCGCCTCGCTCTCCCGTGAGCTGTCCGCCAACGACTGGCAGGGGCCGCAGGTGCGCCTCGCCGAACACCCGTCGGCCGGGACGGCTCAGGATCGCAACGTACTGCTCCATCTGCTCGATCCGAGGGCCTGAAAGGCCTCCGACACGCCGTTATCTAGCGGATGACAGGCGGGTGGGGTTGCGTGGACCAGCGTTCTCCGCTGGACTACCACCAACCAAGTTCATGCAAGCGGCGTGGACATCAAGCTTTTGGAGGAACGACACGTGAGCTCGACCGCAGCCACAGGGCCTGCGGACCGGCTGGGCCTCAAGTCCGGCATGGTCATCCAGGAACTGGGCTGGGACAACGACACTGATGACGAGCTGCGGGTCGCCATCGAAGACTCCGTCGACGCAGATCTGGTCGACGGCGACTACGGCAACGTGGTCGACGCCGTGCTGCTGTGGTGGCGCGATGACGACGGTGATCTCGTCGACGGCCTCGTCGACGCGCTGACCGACCTCGTCGGGGGTGGGGTCATCTGGCTGCTGACGCCGAAGGTGGGCCGCCCCGGTGCGGTCGACCCGGCCGACATCGCCGAGGCCGCGCCGATCGCCGGACTGTCCCAGACCACCACCGCATCTGTGAGCAAGGACTGGGCAGCGACGCGTCTGCTGGCGCCGAAGACGCCGGTCTGAGGCGTCGGCGCTTGGGTGGATGGACATCCGATGGTCATCGGGACACGCGTCCCACTAGAATCCGCGGGGTGTTCTCGACAACGGCTGCCAAGGCACGTACCGCCGGCTCTGCGGTGAAGATCCTCGCCGGCTCGGGCATCGTCCGACCGGTCAACCCCTTCGGGCTCGCCCGGACCGGGCTGGCGCTGGCGCGCTGGGGCACCGGTCCGGCGGGTGGGTTCATCGGTCTGGCTCACCGCTATCCGCGACGACTCGCGGTGATCGACGAGCTGGGCTCGCTGACGTACGCCGACCTCGACCGCCGCTCCAACGCGATCGCCCGGGCCCTGGCCGCCCGTGGGATCGGGGAGGGCGACGGGGTCGCGATCATGTGTCGCAACCACCGCGGCTTCGTCGACGCGACCCTGGCGGTCGCGAAGCTGGGCGCCGACGCGCTCTACCTCAACACCGCCTTCGCCGGTCCGCAGCTCGTCGGGGTGCTGGAGCGGGACCAGCCCGCGCTGATCATCCATGACGAGGAGTTCACCGGACTGCTCGCGGAGGCGACCACGGCCGCGAGGCTGGTCGCGTGGGTGGACTCCTCCGAGCCTGGTGAGACGCTCGAGTCGCTGGTCTCCGGCGACGCCCGGCCGGTGGCGCCGCCGAAGCGGCACGGCCGGATCGTGATCCTCACCTCCGGCACCACCGGGGCGCCGAAGTCGGCGCCGCGCCCGGAGGCCGGGTTCGATGCGGCGGTCGCGCTGATGTCGCGGATGCCGATGAAGGACGGCTGGCGCTGCTTCGTCGCCGCCCCGCTCTTCCACACCTGGGGGCTCGCCCACCTGCTCTTCGCCGAGCTGCTCGGCACCACCATGATCCTGCGTCGCCGGTTCGACCCGGAGGACGCCGTGGCGACCCTCGCGGAGACCCGGGCCGACTCGTTCGTGGTCATCCCGGTCATGATGCAGCGGATCCTGTCGCTGCCGGAGGAGACGCTGGCTGCGTACGACCTGGAGGGGATCGCCTCCCGGCTGAAGGCCGTCGCGTCCTCCGGCTCGGCGCTGCCCGGCGATCTCGCGCTGGAGTGGATGGACCGGTTCGGGGACAGCCTCTACAACGTCTACGGCTCGACCGAGGTCTCCTACGCCTCGATCGCCGACCCCGTCGACCTGCGCGAGGCGCCGACCTCGGCCGGCAAGGTGCCCTGGGGGACCCGGATGCGGATCCTCGACGGCGACGGCGTCCCGATGCCCGATGGTGAGGCCGGCCGGATCTTCGTCGGCAACGGGCTCCTCTTCGAGGGCTACACCACCGGCGGCGGCAAGGAGGTCGTCGACGGTCTGATGGCGACCGGTGATGTCGGGCGGTTCGGGCCCGACGGCCGGCTCTACGTCGAGGGCCGCGACGACGACATGATCGTCTCCGGTGGCGAGAACGTCTTCCCGCAGGAGGTGGAGGACTGCCTGATGCGCCACCCGCTGATCGCCGACGCGGCCTGTGTCGGCGTCGAGGACCCTGACTTCGGCAAGCGGTTGCGCGGGTTCGTCGTCCTGGTCGCGGAGGCCGATCCGGGCGCCGACGTCGAGGCGGTGCTCAAGGACTGGGTCAAGGACAATCTGGCGCGCTTCAAGGTGCCGCGAGAGATCGTGGTGACCGATGCGTTGCCTCGCAATGCCACCGGCAAGGTGCTGCGTCGCGAGCTGGCGCAGCGGTGATCACCCCATCTCGGGGCCCACGTGACGGAATGAATTTCGCTTCCGTCGACAGCAAGGGGATGCTGGACCTGTGAGTGGACTTCAGATCGGCGCACCGGCCCCCGACTTCACCCTGCGTGACCAGTTCGGTGCCGACGTGACGCTGTCGGACTTCTACGGCAAGAAGGCCGTGGGGATCTTCTTCTTCCCGTTCGCCTTCTCCGGCGTGTGCACCGGTGAGATGAGCGGTCTGCGCGACCGGCTCGACGAGTTCGTCACCTTCGACACCGAGGTCCTGGCGATCTCGTGCGACCCGGTGTACGCCATGCGACAGTTCGCCGACACCGACCGGCTCAACTTCTCGGTGCTCTCCGACTTCTGGCCGCACGGTGAGGTGGCCCAGGCCTACGACGTCTTCAACGACCGCACCGGCGCCCCCCGACGGTCCTCCTACATCGTCGACAAGGCGGGCCTGGTGCGGTGGGCCGTGCACAACGACAACGCCGACGGCCGCGACCTCGACGAGCATCTCCGCCAGCTCCACGCGGCGGTGTGACGAAGTAGTTTACGGGTCATCAAAGGTCCGTTAACAGGCTGGTTACATGACTTTTCTATGCCCGGGGTGGGATCTACTCTTGAGGTGTTGAGCCGCTGATGACCCGAGACGTCAGCGGCTCAACTTCCATTTCAGGGTTGGTACGTCGGCCCGGTTCGTCGGGCCCGCCCCTGATCGCGTACTCTTGGGGCGCTTTGGACGCATAGCTCAGCTGGTAGAGCGCCTCCCTTACAAGGAGGATGTCGGGGGTTCGAGTCCCTCTGCGTCCACCACGGTTTGGTCCCAGTTGGGGACCCTGTTTCGGCCTCTCCGGTCTCCTCGTCGGGCTCAGATGCCCCCAGGATGTCCCCGAGTCGCTTGGCTTAGTCCAGAGGTTGTCGGCGATCACGTGGCCGTAGAGGACCATCCGCCATGGCCGCAGGGGCAAGCCCCAGGATGCGCTGCCGCAACGTGGCCGCTGTGCACGGAAGCCGCCGAATCCGATGGCGTGAGCATTGTGGATCAGCCAGTCTGGACTCGTGACCACCAATCCAGAGGACGTCCCATCGCTGGCGCTGGTTAGTGCTTGGGAAACCCTCGGGACGCTACGGACTGAGCTCGTGCCCATCTGGGCGGCGCATTGGCTGGCGCAAGGCCTAGACGGAGAAGGGATCGTCGCGCTCGCTTCTCTGGGCCCCAGCGATATTCGAGAAGTGCATGACCTCCTCCCGGACGCCCTGGTCGATGCCGGTGTCGAGCCGATCAGCAGGGCCGGCGCAGCGGCGCGGCTTGCGTTCGATCATGTTGCACGCATGCACCTCGACGGCAAAGCTGGCTGGCGATGGGTTCTAACAGCGGTTACCGGTGTGTTCGTGCAGAACGACTACGGGCGCGAGTTTCACAACGAGCCGCTTGGGGCGCTCTACGGACTCGAGGACGAGGTGGCGGGTGGATGGGGTCGGCGCCTGGAGGAGATCGAGGCTGAAGTTCATGACGCTTGCGAGCGTCAGATCCAACTCACATCGTGACGTCACCGATCTCTGGGCCACTTGATCTGCGACGCCCCCAAGACCTCTCCGCGATCACCCCACCCCGCTGATCGTTCCTCCGTGCCAAACTCTGTATATGGGTTGGTGGCGCGTCGTGAAGACCGAAACCGGTCGCGCGATAGCACCACGCTGGGTGACTCGTAGTCACCTCCCCGACTTGCTGCCGGGCTTGCTCTGGAGGCGGGGCTCGGTGCTGTTGGGCGGCCGGCTCCACTTCTGCGTGGGCCATCTTGAGTCCGTCCACAGCACCATCGAATGGAAGTCCACCGATTGGCTCGTCGGCTACCGCACGTTTGTAGGGCAGCACCGTGAGCGAGAGACGAGCCGATTCGACGATCCGGACCCGTACGTCGATGTGTAATTTGTGATCCGCCAACTGGAGTGCGACAGCTCCCCGACAACTGATCTGCGACACCGAGGCCGTTCTCATCGGGGCGGTCTGTGCGGATCAGCTCAGCCTAGGCAATCGCCGATACTCAAATCAGCAGCGCATGCGGGACAAGTCGATGCGCCGAAGTACAAGCGCAGGTTGTGGGCAACTGTCTCCCGCCCATGAACTTCCGCCAGGCTCAGCAGTCGAGCTTCCGATGTTCCCGCGGCTGGCTCGACGCCCGTCACATCT